>NZ_MUFD01000052.1:0-1710 GCF_001995405.1 Salinivibrio sp. AR640
TATAATGACTGACATTAATACTTTTATCCATGCTCAGCAAAATTCTGTCAATTTTTCGACATACTTTATTATCTTTATTCGGCAGATAGAATCCAATAAAGATATACGGAATGGAGTTTTCATCATATAGCTTACCGATTGTATTTATCGGCAAATTATAATGTTGAGAGTAATTTCTAAGTTCATAGCAAAATTGATATTCAATGTTGTTTTTATGTAAATCTCTTCGTTTTAGATTCCAGTCATTTTTAGACTCCGAAGAAGGGAAATCTTGCTCAAGTATCGTCAGCATAATGCTTGAAGATGATAAAAAATTACTTACGTAGCGAGATATAGAACTTAGCACCTCTGGATCATTAAGTAATCTAAGAGAAGAATAATGATTTTCCAACAGTGTATCTAAGTAACCTTGTAGATCTAAATAGTCCTTATATACAGCGAACCACAATGTAGCCTTACTTTGAAAAAGTGTAAAAGCCTTATCCAGTTCAACAAGCACTATAGCATCTTCACTAGATATATTACATGCTATGTTAACCGCATCATTTTCGTGAGATTCAGTATAGATTTGATTCAAAGTTAATTTCCTTAGGACGTAACTACATTATTACAAAACTTGGTACAATCTTACTGGCAACATAACGCCAAAGTAACGTGCCCGTCTTTGCGGAGGCCTGCTTTTCAAGGCCGTAGCAAAGGCGGGTCGCGTTGACTTTTTTGTTAGGCCTTTTGCTATAGTACATACGAGTTGTAGAACTGCTGCAAATTTTGGACAAAAGAATCGGAAATATCTTCGCTTTCGTAAACAACCGAACGCTTAGACCCTTGAACTTTTACCGCCAAACTTTGAGAGGAAATTATTTTCTCATACTCTTCTGCACTTAAAGCTACCATGCCAGATTCGACAATATCTGATGATGCCGAACGTGTTACTGAGTTGTAATCAATTACATCAGACCATTCGGTTGAACTTGAGTGCGCCTCTAACACTATTGGTTCTTGGTTATCTATAAGAAATGCAATGCTTTGAATGGTGCCCAATGTATTTGGGGATCCGTAAGAAGTGTCGTGACTTGTCATATTCTCTATACTCAGACCAAGCAATAACACTTTATTCGAATCAGCACTTTTGGTCATCATGGGATTTACAAAAACACCTCGTCCATCAATATGGACTCCACCCGCTATAGATTTCGATGAGATTCGATTATTTTTGCTTGTGAAAATGCGGTCATTGCTTTCGCTAAAACGAGAATCCGCCTCCATTACTTCAAATTTACCTGCCCCAAACATGCCACCTTGTCCGGTCGCGCACCCAAAAAGGTAAAAAGATAATAGTAAAATGATAATTTWTCTCATAAGTATCTCCATACTGATATAAGCCTAACGCCGCATTAAGTGGTGAGACACTAAACACCGATGTCTCGCAAACCACTTAAAACACAAAAACTGAATTTACACTAAAGCCGCCAAGCGTTGCGAATCCGTCTTAAATGCTTTGTATGGATAATATCACCCGTATTTGGGTAAAGTGAGACCCAGGCTTTAGCTGCAACTAAAGCTTTCTAATGTGCAGTTCGATTGAACGCTGGCTCCTCTGTCGAGAGACCGATAACAAACATGAACGCACCTTAGAACTCCAAGCACCAAACTCGAATACTCGACTGGGTCTCGAACCCGTATTACGCAAACAAGAGTTAGCTTATTATG
>NZ_MUFD01000053.1:0-1675 GCF_001995405.1 Salinivibrio sp. AR640
TATATTTGTTAACATTTAGTCTTCATGCACTATAGCAAACAACACTTAAATGATTAACTAACCTCTAAATAGCTTTCCTGCATACTTCTAGTGTTTTTCTAAACTAGGCTTATTTTTAGCGAAATCACTCACTTTCTAAAAACAGCTCTAAAAGCATAAAAACAAAAACACTCAATTGAAGTCAAGAGATCTAATTTTTCCAAATGACGATAGATTTCCCACTGTCTGCGTGCTTTCTTAATCTTATTCCTTGAAAGCGAACCTGGTAAAATTCTATACTGTGTTAAAACGCTGGGCAATGGGTATGCATACTTACCAGTTTTAAGTAGTTTTAACCATAACCCATAATCCTGACCTGTACGAATATGTGGCATCTCTAAATCTGAAAAAGCTGATTTCCTAATCATTACAGTTGAGCAACCTACAGTTGCTTTTTTTCGCAATAGATCTTGATAATCTATTCTACTAGAAAGGTGAGTATCAACAGTTTTACCTAAATTTTCGTTATTTTCGTCGATCAACTCGTAAGCAGTGAAACAAAAATCTATAGCATTAGAGCTCATAAAATTGACTTGTTCAGTTAGCTTACACGAAAACCATAGATCATCACTATCAATAAAAGCAATAAAGTCACCATTCGATTTAGAAATGGAGTTATTCCTAGATAATGCCGCTCCTGAGTTAACTTTATTTTTGAAAACGTTAACTCTTGGATCTTTCTGAGATAACTCTACCAAAAACTCATATGTGCCATCTATCGAACAATCGTCAGTGACAAGCCATTCCCAGCGTTCATAGTTCTGGTTGCATATAGAATTGTATACAGATTCTATGTAGTCTATAGCGTTATAAGTAGGAGTGATTATTGAAACTAACATTTTTTAACCTAACTTGCTATTCTTCCACCATTTAATACTTTCAAGAACAAAGGAAAGTATTTATAAAAAAACTTATACGTTGTTACGGAAAGTATAAAAACACATAAAGGGATAATAAAGTAAGAAAAGAACCCCATTCCAATACCCAATGTAAAGTTGGATATCTTAAATATAATAGTGAGCAAAGGCTCATGTATGATAAACATCCAAAAACTATAAATCGATAGAGATGAGAAAAAACCTAACACGGAAGGAACTAGGCATCTTTTAATTCCAGTAAGAGAAAAAATAGCAAAGACACCAATTAACACTGTTATTCTTAATATAGGTGATGAAAAATCATCATGTCCCATCAACGATGATACCGTGAATAGACCAATAAAGATGGCTAGCAGTACTTTCCTAAAGCGATCAAAGATGAAGAGCCCACCACTAAAAAAGCTCAGACCACTACCAATAAAAAAATAAAACAATGCAGTGAAGGAAAAGTAGTCATTATCTAATAACGAAAAAGTATATATTAATACTAATGGTATACTAACAGCGACAAAAGACATTCGGTTAGAAGCAATGACGTAAATAACCGGAGATGCTAGAACAAAATATATCAAATCGCGAAGAAACCACAATTGATATGATACAGGAGTTTCACCAAAACCCATAATCTTCTGTAAAAAGTCGATAGCTCTGAGATCAGTAAAGTTATTAGCTCCTGAACTAAAAGCACTCAATAATGGTAAAGAATAGACAGTATAAAAAACAGAAAAGACGATTAAATTCCATAATAAGAATGGAAT
>NZ_MUFD01000054.1:0-1592 GCF_001995405.1 Salinivibrio sp. AR640
CATTTCGATAGCATGAATGGATGGATATCAAGCGCCTCTGCAACCGACTTCACWGTTCGATGCGTCTCATAGCTCCATTCAACCGCTTTTAGTTTGAAGTCTAGTGAATATTGCGCTGTCTTTTTACCCGTTTTATAGGCTGGCATACTGACCTCCTCAGGTCGTCGATGCGTGTCCAGTAAAACGGATCAAGTCCACTGCCTTATCACCTTTGATTGTTAGTACGACTGGTAATGAAGGTTTTAGGAAGCCACCTTTAGTCATTGCGACATAAGTACCATCAGCATTACCACCACAACCTACGAGACTAAAACCTAAGATTGTCGTGAGAATCAATTTTTTCATTTAAATTTCCTTATCTTATGGACATTGAATTACTGAAACCAGAATATCACAATGTAAAAAGTAATGATCTAAGAAAGATATATAAAATTTGTGAGGCAGTTCAAGCTTAGTCACACATTAGGTAACCTAACGTGAAACTTCGCGGCAATTTTGGAACCGTAAAACGGATCAAGTCCATGAGTGACTTAAGCGCCTTGTTATACCTACTTACGCTTTCTCTTAAGTTTGAATACTCCTGCAATTTCTACTTCTTCCCAGTCTGTGAAAATTCCAATAACAACTATCCCACCAATTGCTGCCATAAGACTAATTACTCCAGTAGAAGCTGCCGCACCAGAAGCCCCCATAAAACTAACCATTGTTGCAGGTACACTTGCCCCACCTGTAAAAGGAATGAAGGGTATTGCAGCGACAATGGCAGCAATTGCATATGGCCCAGCTTTCCTTATCAATGCAACTGATTTTAACTTTTTCTCTAGTGAGTGGTTTTCAATAACAATTTCATCTACATCACTTTTTAATGCTTTCTTGAGTTCTTTTTTATCCCTAACAATTACAGACTTCATGTGTTTCCTTTTATTGAATTATCCAGTAGATATAACGAATGACATGGATTCTCCCTCCACGGAAAACGCATGAACATCCGCGTCATGAAAGGCTTCCCAGCACGGTCGCCAAGTACTCTTGGTCCATCGCGCACATCATTCGCTTGCGTTGAATGCCGGCTTTGAAACTCTTCTCTTGCTTTAATAAATTCAAAACCATTTGCCTTATTCGTGCAAAAACTTCAGCTCGGTCATCTACCCTAATTCGGCAGGCATCTTCTTTTAATCCAACATCGAGTTGCCAATGCATTGATTCAATTAGCCAGTGCGAGCGAGTGGCATCATGAAGCTCTTTCGCTGTCAGTGCTTTTGAACTTATATAATAGCGCACAGAAATATCGGATTCGTCGGCGTGTTTGCCTTCTTGTCGAACACTCACCATGATGCCCATCGTTTTTAGTTCAGGCCAATCATAAGCCAAATCACCTAATACACTTAAATCGGTATTGATGAGTGCACATCGTGTTTCTAAACGTCCATGCGATTTCTCTTGTGATGAGTAGCTATCACCATCAAAGTTTTGAAGCATTGAAGGCCGGTAATAATTATCAAACGCTTTGTCTAACTTACCTTGTTTTCCTTTAACAGCGAGCAAATAATCGGCATTTTTATTAATGATTTTCTGTGCGATTTTTCGCTGAC
>NZ_MUFD01000055.1:0-1549 GCF_001995405.1 Salinivibrio sp. AR640
ATTTCGATAGCATGAATGGATGGATATCAAGCGCCTCTGCAACCGACTTCACTGTTCGATGCGTCTCATAGCTCCATTCAACCGCTTTTAGTTTGAAGTCTAGTGAATATTGCGCTGTCTTTTTACCCGTTTTATAGGCTGGCATACTGACCTCCTCAGGTCGTCGATGCGTGTCCAGTAAAACGGATCAAGTCCAGAATCACTCTTGAATGCTTTGTTATATTTTTTTCCAGCGGTTAATTAGTGATTGGAACTAAAATTACTGATTATTTCTGAATCAGATTTTTCCTTACTCTCTTCTAACGAGTAGTTAAAGCTTACTTTAGGATCACCTGATAGTTTCGAGTATAAAATTGGTCTTAATATTCGCGTTTTGTTGTCGTTATACTGGGTTCTATTCCTTTCGTTAGAATTTCTCTTAGCTGAAAAACAGTATCTTTTTCTTGGATCTTGACTATCACTCTTTGACAAAGATTCAACCATAGCGACATCTACTTCTCGAGATCTGTGTAAACCAACAGACAAAGGGATAAATCCAGAGAGATATTCATAAAATTGGCTTAAGATATCACGCAGATTTTGTGACCACTCAATACCAAAATATGCTCGAAGCTCTTGAGCCGTAATCAGAAGCTTAGTTGTGTTAGCTGGCGCAACTAAGTTGTCTGAAATGTTATTCTTTTTCAAAAACTCGAGCTCTAACAATGCATATTCTGGTCTCTGAGCATCATTTTCATCATATAATTTGACCAAAGCAATATAGTCTATTGCTTTAAATGTGAATGGAAACGCATCGATCACCCAGCCATTACTTTCCATGTCTTTTTTGAGTACTCTAAGATTTTCTAATACGTTCATATCGTTACCATTTAATATCTACAATAGTTGTAAACATTACAATCTAAGTCTCCTTAACTGTACAGCGTGTAGAGTGAGAAAGAGTTCACACTTTCAAGACAAGACCCGTTCATTTTCTGGATTGTGAGTTTGACCGAAAATATAACATTGTATTAGCGCGCACGCTCACTTTCCCAAAACCGTTACATGCGTCTTTTCTTTCTTAACTGTCTGTTATTAAATAATTTTTCGCTTTTGATGTCTGTCTCTTTCTCGAGAAAGTGTGCATGCCGCCTATCACTGGTGAGGCGTGCACATTATCACTGCACTTACATTTCTAACACATTGATTATGCTTAACTTATAGCTTCTCGCACTGAGAAAGTGTGAATGCATGATGACAAAACGTGCATGCCATTGCGGTGCTCGAGGCGATAAGCTGGTTCTCTATGGCTCTTCACCGGATGTGGTGGAAAGTGTTTCTTTTCAAGTTTTCCGATTAATTGGACAATAAGCACGGAAAACGCATGAACATCCGCGTCATGAAAGGCTTCCCAGCACGGTCGCTAAGTAATCTTGGTCCATCGCACACATCATTCGCTTGCGTTGGATGCCGGCTTTGAAACTCTTCTCTTGCTTTAATAAATTCAAAACCATCTGCCTTATTCGTGCAAAAACTTCCGCTCGGTCATCTACCCTAATTCGGCATGCGT
>NZ_MUFD01000056.1:0-1469 GCF_001995405.1 Salinivibrio sp. AR640
CATTGAGGAGAACATCGATAAAGTAGCTAATGATCCCTATATATCCATTGAGGAGAACATCGATAAAGTAGCTAATGATCCCTATATATCGAGTACAGTAAAGCCTGATGATGAGATGTATGACTTGATGCTAATGCTGCAGCGTGGTGATTGGAGTCAAAAAACTTGGGATGAGATGGACTCTTTGATGAAAAAGGGCGTAGAGAATGCCAAAATAATCTATGCACGTACAAAAATAGATGAGATTTATAAACGAAGTGAAGCCACTGCGATACTGACTGAATTGATGAGAAAAGGGAACCCCTATGCGACTTACTGGTTATCTAGTAAAAGTAACTTATGCCTTTCTTATCTTTCATCAGAACATTTTGGCAATAAAGTAGCAAAAGACCTCGGTTTAGATACCTCTTATGAAAATAAATATTGCACCGAGGGAATCTACCAAAGAGCAGTTGAGGAATTTAAAGAACTTGCAGCGAAAGGTGATCTTCGTGCTCAATACTTCTTGCTGAAAGAAAAAGGCCTTGATAAATCAGTAGAAAAACGTGAAGAGTATATTAAAGAAGTCATTCGATTCGCAGAGGCTCATTACTATAAGCCATTGATGGATTATACCGACTCATTGCAAATGCAGACAAATAACGGATTCGTCTTTCGCTCAAAAGAACTAGAAAAATTAGCGTTCGATCTTTTTAAGATTGCAAGTAATAACAACTACATCCCAGCCATGGGAACGGTAATGTACTATGACGAAGATAATCGAGAACTATATGAAAGGATGAAAAAAGTAGGAGGTAGCTACTATTTTTTATCGATGGCACTAGACAGAGCTGATGAGCTTAATAATAAAGAAAAATATTGTCATGCGTTATTGTATGAAAAGTTGTTCAATGACAACCGTTATTTTGTTTATTATGATGATTGGCCAAATAAGAGTTATTACGATGAAAGTATCTGTAATATAGAAAAAGAAATCGCTGAGATGAAGCCAATGATTTATATCGATTATTTCACTAGGATCGATAACTGGGGGCGAGGCTAAATTGCTGCTGACACTTTAGCCAATTGAAAGGTTTCTTACTAGTCTTAAATTTACATCCCAAACATTCCGCCCAGTAAGTGATACAACAATCGCTGGGCGGTAGCATTTGCTTAGCTTTAAAACGTTATGCTGTTTCTCGGCCCAAACATCACTATCTGTTGGACACAGCCCTATGATGCGTAATACAACGATTATCCAAGTTATATTTTTAAGCTTATCGATGAGTATCCTCACCGGTTGTAAAGAAAAGGCGATCAACCCTGAAGATGACATCCCTTTATTCAAAGACTTCATTGAGGAGAACATCGATAAAGTAGCTAATGATCCCTATATATCGAGTACAGTAAAGCCTGATGATGAGATGTATGACTTGATGCTAATGCTGCAGCGTGGTGATTGGAGTCAAAAAACTTGGGATGAGATGGAC
>NZ_MUFD01000057.1:0-1361 GCF_001995405.1 Salinivibrio sp. AR640
GCTATATATTTAGCCCATCTGGTATCAATAGCATTTTCAGTTGAAACAAATTTAAAGGAATTTAGAGAAACTTCAGCAAAACACAGACCTTTATCCCTTAGTGATTGTATCATCGGGTATGTATAAACATCTAATAATTGGCCGTTGACTTTCCTAAACCGCCCCGAATTGATAATAACAGTATCAGACTGTTTCACTTTCCAAAGAAATTTAATTATTGAATCAAAGAAAGCAAGAATGCCAGTTCCATTTCCCGATTTTTTTTGTGAGAAATTATCACTCGAACTCTTCGTGTTATAAACTTTTAATTTATAGCATAAGTCTCTAAAAATCTCGTGTCTAACCTGCTGCCAGTAAAAAACGCCCATCAAATCACTTTCTAATAACGAAAATTTAGACTCAATAATATTAATATATTTGAAAACATCTGTAGGGGTATATTTCATTCTCATATCCCTCTTAATAACTTGGAGAAGTTCGAACGAAACATATAAATAACCAAGAACACAAGTGGGAGGGAAATAACATACAAAACTCTCATAACATTTTCTCCTCCAAACAAAACAAAGAAAAGCAACGCTAAATTAAGAACGATAATAGGCGCTAGTTCCAAGATATGTACAGTGGGTATCTTTAGTATCAACTTGGAAACTATATAACCAAAGATTGCCATAAAAAAGTAAGAAATAAATGTGGACACTGCTGCACCTAGCAAACCATAGAGCTTTATAAGGAATAGATTCAATACGATGTTTAACACAGCACTTAGTAAAGAAATGATAGAACTCCATGCAACAAATTTTGAAAATCCAATTCCCCGCCCCCAAACTTGCCATAATGCTAAAAAAAACATTCCAATGCTAATAGTAATTATAACTCGGTAGTCTGAAGAATAAGCTACACTGAAGAGTATATCTTTGAGTATATTACCATATGCCGAAATAAGAGCGATGAAACAGCTAATAAAAATCAGTATGGAAAATGAATCTCTACTCATTGATGACAAGTCACTACTATTAAAATATTTAAAAAATTGTGGAGTCCACGCTTTAGACAATGTCAYAAATAAAAACCAAGGTATTGTTGCGATTGTTGTATCGATTGAATATTTACCTACTTCAACCTCTCCTAATAGGTTATTTATCATGACCCTATCAATTTGCGATATAATTACGCTCGACAGTGCATATGGAATTAAAGGTATGGAATACGACAATACATAGCGAAGGTGTGCTTTAGTTACTGAAAAAACGTAATCTTTTTTTATGTCGAAGAGAATATATCCAGCAATCATTGATCTTACTAATATCATAGCTAAAAAAATATTTTCTGCTTTAGGTTCAAAATAAATGATAAAAAAG
>NZ_MUFD01000058.1:0-1335 GCF_001995405.1 Salinivibrio sp. AR640
GTCCAATCGTTGCGTTGAGCTTCAGTGCGGATTAACCATTAAGCGCATGTTCAGGCTTATGTTGTTTTCTAAACGAACGCACAAAACGGGTAATACGCCAAACATAACTGAGCAGGGCAGCATAGAGTGCAAAGCAAAGTAAAAAGCTAGCAAACATGATACTTTCGCTAATGTTCGCTAACTCGCCATAAATACCAAACCCAGCAAACAGCGCGGCAAAGCTGCAGATAACCAACAAGGTTTGTTTCGAGCTTAAGCCTAAGCGTTGGAAAATATGGTGTAAATGCTCGCGATCGGGCTTAAAGGGAGAGTGTCCGCGACGGATGCGACGGATCATAATAGCTGCCATATCCATGAGCGGAATCGCGATAAGCCACAAGCAAGTCACAGGGCGAATAGAAGCTTGCTGACCCGTTTGACTGGATAGCAGTAGGAACCACACCACGGTAAAACCGATCACCATACTGCCCGCATCGCCCATAAACACTTTGCGCTTACGCCCTAGCAGACCTAAGTTGAACAGTATGTAGGGGGCCATAATAACGATGATTGCTGTTGCTAAGTAGGCAAGATCATAGTGATTAACCGTGGTCATCATAAAGGCGACGCCGGCAAAGGTAACAATGGATAAACCGCCTAATAGCCCATCAATGCCATCCACCATGTTAAAGGCATTAATCGCACCAATCACCGCGAAAATGGTAATAATGTAACCAGCAATACCCAAATCTATATTGCCTGTGCCTAATATATTGCCAATGGTACTTAACTCAATATTACCCACTTCAATCATTGCGATGGAGAGTAATCCCTGAACAAGAAATCTGATTTTGTAGCTAATATCAAATTTGTCATCAAGAGCACCAATAGCAACCAGCACTAGAATACTAAGACTGTATAAGTCTGTATGTGGGATCAGATCAGCGTTGTACCACAGAAAGTACAATAATGATAAGCTTATCGATAATCCGCCGACGAGCGGTACAGCCCCTTGATGTAATTTCCTTGCATTGGGTTTGTCGACCAATCCAACGCGCTTTCCAATTGGGCGCATAATAAACAATATGCACGCCGACAATCCAAAGAGTATAGCCAACTCCGTTGTAGAAAAAGACACGATTTTTCTCCCTATATAATTATCAGTCAATGATACCTGAATCACATAATGATATAAAGTTAGACAACATGTCTGAGCTTTTTTTAGCCAGTTTTTGTTGGTTATTTAATCTAATTTTGCAGTGATGTCTCAGGTGTCATGAATAATGTAACAAGTGTCTCAATCATGATATTTTAATGATAAAAGAATAAATAAGCCCGCTAGACGCGGGCTTATTT
>NZ_MUFD01000059.1:0-1088 GCF_001995405.1 Salinivibrio sp. AR640
ACCTAACGCCAAGTCTGCTTAAGGGCTAATCCGGGGTCGCTCGCCGCTACTGCCGGAATCTCAATTGATTTCTTTTCCTTCGGGTACTTAGATGTTTCAGTTCCCCGAGTTCGCCTCTTAGCGCTATGTATTCACGCTAAGATACCTGCTTATGCAGGTGGGTTYCCCCATTCGGAYATCCCAGATTCAAATGGCTTTTACTGCCTTATCTGGGCTTTTCGCAAGTTAATACGTCCTTCATCGCCTCTGACTGCCAAGGCATCCACCGTCTACGCTTAGTCACTTAACCATACAACCCCAAAAGGTCTTGCATGAAAACAACTAAGGTTTTGTTTTTGCCGGACTCAAATAGAAGCTTTGTCGTTATTGATTYAATAAGACAAAGTCCAAGCACACTTGATTGTGTGAGTGACATGATATGTCACTGATTGAGAACTTTACTGTCATTCTTWAAGAATGACTTGTCAGCTTTCCAGATTGTTAAAGAGCATGTGTRTTTATCACGACGATAAACCACTTTTTAAAGGCACTTATCAWTATAAATACGCTTAAAAAGTGGTGGAGCTAAGCAGGATCGAACTGCTGACCTCCTGCGTGCAAGGCAGGCGCTCTCCCAGCTGAGCTATAGCCCCATCATGATATCCTTAGACGGACTTCTTTATAGAAGTCCACTTCGCTTAACCCAGTCAGATTTGAAGTGAGACGCGCAGTGTGCTTTAGCACATGAGCATCGCAGCTATCAAAGATGACGCAGGATAAGTAGAAGTGGTGGGTCTGAGTGGACTTGAACCACCGACCTCACCCTTATCAGGGGTGCGCTCTAACCAGCTGAGCTACAGACCCATCTAAGGTACGAGCCCCAAACTAAGGAACTCATATCTCTTTGACATTTTGACCGTGCAATCTGTGTGAACACTCGCAAGAATAGCGTCAGTAAGGAGGTGATCCAGCCCCAGGTTCCCCTAGGGCTACCTTGTTACGACTTCACCCCAGTCATGAACCACACCGTGGTAAACGCCCTCCCGAAGGTTAAGCTATCTACTTCTGGTGCAGCCCACTCCCATGGTGTGACGGGCGGTGTGTACAAG
>NZ_MUFD01000005.1:0-160470 GCF_001995405.1 Salinivibrio sp. AR640
ATCTAATAAATTGATGGGATTCGCATCAGGTGAAAGGAAACTCAGCGAACAGCTGTAACGAAAGAGAGGGGAGTTAGCGGGTTGGCTAACGTCGATGATGGGAATCGTCGCTAAAAACAGGCACCTGGTTGTCCAGGAGCCTGTCTGTTAACAGCGTAAGCTGTCGCTGATTATCCGCAGCTTGATACTAGATTGCAGTGGGCGTGAGTTGTTGCTGTAGCTGCTCAGCCAGTGGAGCGGCCTGGCCGCTGGTCTTGCCCACCACAATGACATTGGCCGATTGTACCGGCAGGCTGACCGAGTGCATTGTGCCATCGCTTTTCTCGGCTGGCGCTTGGCTGGCCGATGGCACCACAAACACCGTATAGGTCTGCCCGCTGGCTCGCATCACCATATGCAGTGCGTGTTGGCCACCAAAGCTGCAATGATTAATATAGGTGATCTCGCCTGGCAACTTACTGAAGGCTTTGCCAAAAGGTTGTAATTTGGCGTTCACTTGCTCAACCGTCGCGGCTTCGTTGATGCCCGCAATAAATGTCTGTTCATGATAGTAGTGATCCAGTGCAGTACGATTTAGATCCGGCGTCGTAATGCCCCAATTTAACTGGCCGAGTGTCAGTCCAAACACAAACGCAATGGATGCTGCCATAGCAAGGTACCCGCGAGTTCGGCGCTCGGGTTGCTCGGTATCGTTGGTTTGTGAAAATAGAATTTTATCGGCTAAGTCCTCAGGCACATCAACGCGAAGCGCTTGGTCTATTTTGCTATCGAGATTGGCGACATCCTCGGCGTAGCGTTGATGACGGGGAGAGGCCGCCTTCGATGCCTGTAGCTCGGGATCAGACGGGTCGGCCAAAAGACGGCGTCGAAATTCAAGATCGTCCATACTGTTGGCCTCCTGCTGTTGGATTATCAAGCGCTTCTTTGAGTTGTGCACGGGCCCTAAATAAGCGTGTCATCACGGTGTTTTTATTTAAATCTAACAGTTGCGCAATTTCCTCACCGCTAAAGCCGACAATCACTTGTAGCACCAATGGTTCGCGATATTCCGGGGCGAGGGCGGCAATTTGTCGATGTAACCAGCGCTGCTCCATTGAAGCTTCTTGGCTGGGACGGGTTTTATCTTCCCATTCTCCGTCTTGTATATCGATATGATCGTGCTGTTTGCGCTCAAAACGTCGTGCGTTTTCTCGGCGCAAAATAGTGATCAACCAGGCTTTCGCTGCCTTCTCGTCGTGCAAACTGTCCAAGGATCGCCAGGCACGCAGGCACGTCTCTTGAACTAAGTCTTCGGCGATATGTGGATCTTTGGCCAGCCAATAGGCATACCGGTAGAGATCACGGTGCCAAGCGCGTACCAATGCCTCGTAGCGGGCTTGTCGAGTCATGCAGGATGAACCTTTTTTATCGATGCGTCCGTCTATAGACCGAGTGATTTGTCATTTAATTTCAGCTTAGGTGAAAAATCGGCACAAGTTTGATCTGTTTCAATATTGAATCCCTGCAAATCGGTAAAGTTAACCCTGTCGTTATCGGCCATGTGTCGACACTCGTGAGGTTGAGTGAACGGCGTTTCCTTTTTGAATGATATGACTTTCTGTTCGGATCTGGGTGCGGGAAAAGCACTGCACACTTCCCAGATTATCGTTTTGCTTTCCAATCTTTTTTGGGGCTCACGCTAGCGTGTAGCCCCTTTTTTTTATGCCGTAGTTTCTTTTCAATCTGCTGTTATTAAATCACTCTCGGTACAGGGTACACGGAACTGTGCGCTTGTTGGCAATCTTACCAATCAATTAAAACGGGTGTTTTAAGCTAGTAACAATTTGGTTACAATCCTGGTCAGACCTGTAGAACATCCTAAGGAGCAGTGATGACGTCTCAGCAACATCTTAAAACCGGCAATGGCGATCGTATTGCCATTGTGTCTGGGCTGCGTACGCCATTTGCGCGCCAATCAACCGCTTTCACTGATGTGCCAGCGGTTGATTTGGGCAAAATGGTGGTACAAGAACTGCTGAACCGCAGCAGTATTTCCCCAAAAGACATTGATCAAGTGGTGTTTGGGCAGGTAGTGCAAATGCCTGAAGCCCCCAACATTGCGCGAGAAATTGTATTGGGTACGGGGATGGACATTCACACCGATGCCTACAGTGTCACCCGTGCCTGTGCGACCAGCTTTCAAGCCGTCGCCAATGTGGCAGAAAGCATGATTGCAGGCAATATCCAAGTGGGAATTGCCGGGGGCGCGGATTCGTCATCGGTCCTGCCGATTGGCGTAAGCAAAAAGCTCGCCCGTACCTTGTTAGATTTAAGCAAAGCGAAAACCATGAGTCAGCGCTTAAAGCTGCTCAGTAAGCTATCGGTTAAAGATTTAGCCCCTGTACCACCGGCCGTCGCCGAATACTCAACCGGCCTCAGCATGGGGCAGACCGCTGAGCAAATGGCGAAGTCACATCAAATTTCACGAGGCGATCAAGACGCACTCGCGCTTCGCTCTCATCAGCTTGCCAGTAAAGCGTGGGATGAAGGCTTGCTTAGTGATGAAGTCATGACGGCGTACCCTGAACCATACAAAGCGTGGATTGGACAAGATAATAACTTGCGCCCCCATTCCACCCTGGAAGATTATGCCAAATTACGCCCTGCATTTGACCGTAAACATGGCTCTGTGACCGCGGCAAACAGTACGCCGCTCACTGATGGTGCGGCGGCAGTATTAATGATGCCAGAAAGCCGTGCTAAAGCGCTTGGACTCGAGGTCTTAGGCTATATACGCTCCTACGCGTTTTCGGCGATTGGCGTACAAAAAGATATGTTGATGGGCCCTTCGTATGCGACCCCGATGGCGTTAGACCGCGCGGGGATCACGTTGGCGGATCTCACCTTAATTGATATGCACGAAGCGTTTGCCGCGCAAACCCTATCGAATGTGAAAATGTTTGCCTCTGATACCTTTGCCCGTGAGCACCTCAATCGTGATCGCGCCATTGGTGAAATTGATATGGACAAATTCAACGTGCTGGGGGGCTCGCTTGCTTACGGCCACCCCTTTGCCGCTACAGGCGCGCGCATGATCACTCAAACACTGCGTGAGCTGAAACGTCGTGGTGGAGGATTAGCGCTTAATACCGCGTGTGCGGCCGGTGGGCTAGGTGCTGCAATGATCTTGGAGGCAGAATAATGACAACCGATAATACGCAAGCCTTTACGCTAACGATTGCTGATAATCACATTGCTTGGCTGACCATTGATGTGCCTGGCGAGAGCATGAACACCTTGCAAGCGAGTTTTGTCGAGGGCGTTTCAGCGGTGCTGGATCAACTCGAGGGCAATAAATCGGTTAAAGGACTGGTGATTCACTCTGGCAAACCGGACAATTTTGTCGCAGGCGCTGACGTGCGCATGCTAGAGGCGTGTGAAAGTGCCGAACAAGCGAGTGAGATAGCGGGACAAGGACAAGCCTTATTCTCACGCATTGAAAAACTGCCTTTTCATGTGGTGGCTGCGATTCATGGTCCTTGTTTAGGCGGTGGGTTAGAGTTAGCTCTTGCCTGTCACAGTCGGGTTGCTACTGATTGGGATAAAACGCGACTGGGTTTGCCGGAGGTGCAACTTGGTCTACTCCCCGGATCGGGCGGTACGCAGCGTTTACCGCGCTTAATAGGCGTCCCCGATGCATTGGACATGATGCTAACCGGTAAGCAGCTTCGGGCGAAGAAAGCGAAAAAACTCGGCGTGATTGATGATTGTGTTCCGAATACGGTTCTACTTGATGTCGCCGAAGCGTTGGCGCAAAAGTCTAAGCCGAAACGCAGCCGGACATGGCAAAGCTGGATGTTAAGCGGAAATTCGGTAGGGCGTAACCTCGTCTTTGATCAAGCGGGTAAAAAAGCGCGTGCCAAAACGCGGGGTAATTATCCGGCAGCGGATGCTATCTTAGCGGTGGTCAAAAAAGGCCTAGATAAAGGACTAAAAACAGGTTTCGCGGAAGAAGCTCGACAGTTTGGCGAGCTGGTGATGACGCCTGAATCAAAGTCATTACGCAGTCTCTTCTTTGCAACGACTGCGATGAAAAAAGAAAATGGCGCGGACGCTGAGCCAGGTCAGGTTGAACGAGTCGGTGTTCTCGGTGGTGGCTTGATGGGGGCGGGCATCGCCCATGTCTCCGTTGCCAAAGCCGGTTACCCCGTGCGAGTGAAAGATGTCAGTGAAGACGGCATTTTAAACGCGCTTCGCTACAGTTACGCGTTGCTCAACAAAAAGCGGAAGCGCAAGCAAATCAGTAAAGCTGAGTTGCAAGCCACCATGATGCAACTGTCTGGTGACACACAAGCCACGACCTTGTCGAATGCTGACGTGGTGGTTGAAGCGGTGTTTGAAGATTTATCGCTAAAACACCGCATGGTGCAAGAGATGGAGTCGATAACAAGTAAAGACGCTATTTTTGCCACCAATACCTCTTCATTGCCTATCCACCACATTGCCGAAGGCAGCCAGCGGCCAGAGAAGGTTGTTGGCTTGCATTACTTCAGCCCGGTGGAAAAAATGCCTTTAGTCGAGGTAATTCCACACCAAGGGACCAGTGATAAGACGATATCTACCGTGGTCGAGCTTGCTCGCAAACAGGGGAAAACACCGATTGTGGTGGGGGATAGCGCTGGATTCTATGTGAACCGGATTCTTGCCCCGTACATGAACGAGGCGGCGCGTGTGTTATTGGCTGGCGAAACGATTGAACATATCGATAATGCATTGCTCGACTTTGGTTTTCCGGTCGGTCCTATTACGTTGCTTGACGAAGTGGGGATTGATATTGGGGCTAAAATTGCGCCAATTCTCACGCAAGAGCTGGGTAAGCGCTTTGAAGCGCCGGATGTCTTTGATGTGCTGTTAAATGATGATCGTAAAGGGCGCAAAACCGGTAAAGGCTTTTATCGCTACGATGCCAGTAAAAAAGGCAGCAAAGGTAAGCAGGTTGATAAAAAGATCTATAGCTTATTGGACATTAAACTCAATGCGAGTTTGTCGGGTCATGAAGTGGCCCAGCGTTGCGCGCTAATGATGCTGAATGAGGCGGCACGTTGCCTCGACGAGGGTGTCATTCGCTCGGCACGAGATGGCGATATTGGTGCGATCTTTGGCATTGGCTTCCCGCCATTTTTGGGCGGACCGTTCCGCTACATGGATCATATTGGTATCGAACGTGTGGTGAGCTTGCTCCAAGCGCATCAAAATCGTTACGGTGAACGGTTTGCGCCTTGTGAACGCTTGTTGGCAATGGCGAAAGAAGGCGATGTCTTCTATCCCGATACCGAATAAGCGCGTCGCTTAAAAAAGAGCGAGCGCCAAGCAAAAAACAGGGCCATAAAGCGCGGCCCTGTTTTTTTATATTTTAACGGTAAGTTAGTCTTCACTGCGCCGACACTGTGCGCGGAAAGCCTCAATATCGGTAATCGGGTAAGCGCCGTCTAAGGTGGCATCGTCTTGGTGGTCAATGCCACAGCTGTGCATCACTAGTCTATCGGCGGTTCTTGGTTTTAAGGTATTGACCACAAAGCGTACCATATCAGCGCGTGTGAGCTCAGCCATGGCGTCGGCCACTTGCTCGCGACGTTGATAGTGATAATCTTTGTTGCCAATACTGATCCAGTAACGTTGCGCACGCGCGCGTAAATTATTATCTGGCTCTCGCACCTGGGCGAGTAGGCTCTGTTTGCTGCTCTGCCAACGCGATTCGCTCATTTCCAAGAGCACCATAAAAAACGCATTCAAAAAATCGTCAATCGCCCCCATTAATAACTCAGGGCCTGCCAACGGCGATTGCACGTAAAAAATCAATCCAGGGTGACGATTGAGGGGTAAATTGTTCGCGCCAACCATATAACCAAGTTGTTGTTTAGTCCGTAATTCGTTAAAAAAAGCGGACGACATGAGATGGTTCGCGAGGGTATAGGTCGCCACCGCCTCTGGGTCGGTAGATGCGCTTTGATAATACACCAAGAGTGCGGACTCCGCGTGTCCAAGTGTGCGCTCATAACTGACGGTGCCCACACCGTCGAGCAAGGTCAGCGGTCGCACTGATTCTTGATAGGCTTGCCCTTCTACGCGTAGCGCATCTTTCACGGTGTTGGCCAGTGCTTGCGTATGGTTTAGGTGCCAATTGCCATAAACAAACATATCGACGTGGAGGGTAGCGAACATGGCCTCGACAAATTCAGGCAGATCGCGCAACGTCACCGTCTCTAAAGCGCTTAAAAGGGCATGATACGGTGGGTTATTGGGTTGTAGTAAGCCAGTCATGCTGTTGTATAGTTGACTGAGTGGTTTATTCTTCTCGGCATTTTCCCAGCTTCGTTTTAGCTGCGCTTTAATCGTTTCAAAGCGTTCGGGATTAAAACTGCGCTGAGAAAATCGCTGTAAAATCAGCTTAAGTAATAAAGGTTGCTTATCGTTAAAGCCACTGAGGGTTAAGGTCACGCCGCCCTGGTGCGCATACAAATTGTAATTCATGCCCGCAATTTCGGCCTGATACGCTTGCTCATTCAATGCTTCTAATAACATCTCAACGCTAAGCCGGGTCATGACAATATTTTTAACCGTCGCGACCGCATGTGGGCTATCAATGGCAATATAGACATGCCCTTTCGGCACGCGGAAGTGTGGCTCTTGGCCATGCCAGAGACGAAAGCCTGGCAACGTCTCGATTAAGTGCGGGGTGTCACTTTGGTCGGGCTCAACGGGGAGCGGGTGCAGTGCATCGGCAATGTAGGGGTTTGGATCCGGTAGGGCGAGCGCTGGCGATATCGAGTCTGTTTTCCATTGTGCGATTTGCTTAGCAGAAAACCGTTTGATGGAATAAGGCGTTTGATACCAGTCTGCTTGCTGATCATGGCTAAAGCCTTTTGCCACCAGCATCACTCGAACGTTATCGACGCTCATATGCTGCAACATGGTTTGAATTTGAGTGTGATCGAAGCCGGCCATCATATAATCCCCATACAAGAGATCGGCCGGTGCGTAATGGTGCATATTCATGACCAACTGACTCACGGTATCAATAGGGCGAAGTGCGTCTTGATAGTGAAAAGCTAACTCTTGCACTTGCCGCTTTTCCTGATAGCGCCAAGCTTGGACACCGTTCTGTCGAATCAATGCGATCGCTTCAAAAACATGGGTGATGATATCGTCGATGTGGTTTAAGCCCAATTCGGTGAGCGCAAAGCCAAGTGTAAACTCGCGAAAGTCTCGCCCACTGATCCCGCCGCCTGCTGAGAGTGTGTTGATATAGCCTTTATTTTTTAATAATGACATCAGGCTACCCGGGCCTTCATAACCGAGCAGATGGGCAATGTAAGATAAAGGCTTGGTACGATATTGATCAGGGCTTTCTGGCACGGAGAAAGCGAGGGTGAGTTTGCGCACCTCTTTAAGCGGCGCAATGGTGACCCATTGATGGCGCTCGGCCTTGGTCACTAGCGGTGAGTCAACGGTAAGCACGGGATAATCATGATTAGCAATCGCGGCAAAATATTGCTGGGCCAGTGCCTCAAGGTCATCGAGCGATTGTGGTCCGGTGAGCGCAACCGTCATCAAATTCGCACTGTAATTGGCGTGATAAAATGCGATCAAATCATCGCGCACTGATTGATCCGGACGGTCAGCCAATGTTTCTACACTACCGACGGAGAATTTGGCAAACGGATGCTGAGGATTAATGGTTTCTTTGTGAACTTGATAGATACGTCGCACATCATCATTGAGCTTCATGCGATATTCAGCGTCAACTGATTGACGTTCTTTATCCACGGCATCTGCGTCGAAACGCGGTGAAATAAAGAAAGCGCTGAAGCGATCTAAGGCGGGGGCGAACTGATTGGGACGAATATCGAAAAAGAAGGTGGTATTTTCTGTCCCCGTCCAGGCGTTGTTATGGCCACCATGTTGGCTGATAAATCGCTGAAAATCGCCAATCACTGGATAAGACTCAGTGCCTAAAAATAGCATGTGCTCGAGAAAGTGAGCGAGCCCTTGTCGGTCTACCGGATCATGAAAGTGTCCCACATTGACCGACAAGGCCGCAGCGCTGCGATGCGCCTGTGGATCGTTGATCAGTAAAACACGCAATGCATTAGGCAGCGTGATATAACGGTAGTGTTTGTTGTCGTTTGGGCTGACGTACACAAGCAACTCACTTTTAAAGTAAATAAGTTAAGGTTAAGTATGACTACCACTGACCAGAGTCGCAAACCACTTATTTGGTCTTTGGTGTTTTACCTTGGTAGCATGCAGCAAATCTCAGTATAGAAGTGTGGGTATTAACGCGATGAAATTGATCATAATGCGTCATGGCGAAGCACAAGCTTTCGCGGCCAGTGATAGTGAACGCGGATTGACCGCGCATGGCGAGCAACAAAGCCAACAAATGGCAACCTGGCTCCAGCAGCAGCTTAACGGGCAGGCCATTGATAAAGTACTCGTCAGTCCTTATTTACGCGCGCAACAGACATGGCAAGCATGTGCGCCTCTATTGCCTGCCGCTGGCGAAGTACTCACTGAAGAGGGTATTACGCCGTATGGAAACAGCGATCAGGTCCATACGTATCTAAGCGCGATGATAGAGGTAGATAATCCCGGTGTGATTTTGTTGATCTCACATTTGCCGCTGGTTGGCTACTTGACCAATGAATGGGTAAAAGAGGGCCAACCGCCAATGTTTGCCACCTCGGCAATGGCGATCATTGACGTTGACACAGCGACGCAACAGGCGTCACTGGCTACCCTGATGTCGCCACGTCAGCTCGGACGCTAACGCTCAGGCACTTCGATTAATACCAAGAGGGCAGCATCGCCACCAAACTCGCGTGGCGCTTGATGAAACGCCATCACGCTGGGATGCTGGGCGAGCCAGAGGGGGATTTTTTCTTTGAGGATGCCTTTACCAATGCCGTGCATCACGCTGGCACAGCCGGTCCCCTCTTTGACGCACTCGGCGAGCATCGCCCCGAGCTCTCGCTTTGCCTCGGTTTGGGTCATGCCATGTAAATCTAAATAGATATCGGGCACATAGACGCCACGACGAAGCCGTTTGACTTCGTACTTAGAGACGTCTTGCCGCGCATAGTGCATGGGCCCTGACTCCGTTAAAAGTGGCTCAAACTGATCGGAGAAATAAAAGGCATGGTCGCTACTTTGCCGCTCAAACTGGCGTTGTTTACGTGGTTTGCTCATCTGGCGTTGTGGCGGGTTTATGGTATCCTGCTCCAACTTTTTTGCGCCTTTGACGGCATCACGGAATAGCGCTAACTCCTCTTCCGTCATCGATGGTTTTTTGCTCATAAAAAAACTGTCTCCGAGGTAATAGGCTCATTGTACAATCAGCCAGCTCAAAATGCTGCTTATTGTACTGACCTAGCGTCAAAGGGCGACCCCAAATTGCATGAAGCCGATGGAGGCCAATGTGGATACGATTTTTACTGAAGAAGTGGTCAGTGAGTTACATACGCTGCAAGACATGCTGCGCTGGACAGTCAGTCGTTTCAATGCGGCAGGGTTATTTTACGGCCATGGCACTGACAATGCTTGGGATGAAGCGGTTCAGCTGGTACTCCCGACCTTATATCTTCCTATTGATGTCCCGTCTGAAACCCGTTTTTCTCGCCTAACAACCAGTGAAAAGCATCGTATTGTTGAGCGTGTGATTGCGCGTATTAACGATAAAACGCCGGTCGCGTATTTGACCAATAAGGCCTATTTCTGTGGTTTAGAGTTCTTTGTCGACGAACGGGTATTGGTGCCTCGCTCTCCGATAGGTGAGCTCATCCAACAAGAGTTTGCCGGTATTTTGCCGCATGCACCGAACCGAATAATGGATCTGTGTACCGGCAGTGGCTGTATCGCGATTGCCTGTGCTTACGCCTTCCCCGATGCCGAGATAGACGCGGTTGATATTTCCACCGATGCGCTCGATGTTGCCGAAATCAATATTCAGGATCACGGCTTGGAAGAGCAAGTGATCCCAATCCGTTCCGATTTGCTTAAAGAAGTGCCACAAGACAAATACGATTTAATTGTGAGCAACCCGCCTTATGTCGATGCAGAAGACATGGACGACTTACCGGATGAGTTCCGTCATGAGCCAGAACTGGGCCTCGCCGCGGGGACGGATGGATTGAAGTTAGTGCGTCGAATGCTTGCCAATGCGCCGGATTATCTTAGCGAAGACGGTGTGTTGATCTGTGAAGTGGGCAACTCCATGGTGCATATGCAAGAGCAGTATGGTCATTTGCCCTTGCATTGGCTTGAATTCGAGCAGGGAGGCCATGGTGTCTTTATGATTACGCGTCGCGATTTAGTCACCTGTGCCGATGAATTTGCCCTTTATCGCGATTAATGCGTGCCTTTGCTCGTGTTACTTAGCCAGCCCTTGTGCTGGCTTTTTTCTATTTAGGGGGCGAGTCTGCGGATTTTTTTGCGTCTTTGGTTGCTTTATGGTTAATTGCTAACAAAGTATGCAAAAACACAACAATGCCCATCAGGCAAACAGAGGAAGGCATGGCAGGCAATACGATTGGACAAATTTTTCGCGTCACCACCTTTGGAGAAAGTCATGGCGTGGCGTTAGGCGCTATTATTGATGGCTGCCCACCGGGGTTAGCGCTGACGGAAGCAGACATGCAACAGGATCTGGACCGTCGCCGGCCGGGCACGTCTAAGTACACCACGCAGCGCCGTGAGCCCGATGCGGTCAAAATTCTCTCTGGTGTGTTTGAGGGACAAACCACCGGCACATCGATTGGGTTGATGATTGAAAACACGGATCAACGCTCAAAAGATTATTCCAAAATCAAAGATGTGTTTCGTCCAGGCCATGCTGATTTCACCTATCACCATAAATATGGCGTCCGTGATTATCGTGGCGGCGGTCGTTCGTCGGCGCGTGAGACAGCCATGCGCGTGGCAGCCGGTGCGGTGGCTAAAAAGTACCTTGCGCAAGAGCACGGCATTCAAGTGCGCGCTTATCTGGCGCAAATGGGCGAGGTCACTATCGATACCGTCGACTGGGCGCAAGTTGAGCAAAACCCTTTCTTTTGCCCAGATGTGAATAAACTTGAGGAATTGGATGCGCTGATCCGTCAACTGAAAAAAGACGGAGATTCAATCGGTGCCAAGCTCACCGTGGTGGCAGAAAACCTTCCTGTCGGCCTTGGCGAGCCGGTGTTTGACCGTTTAGATGCCGATATTGCCCATGCATTGATGGGGATTAACGCGGTGAAAGGGGTCGAAATCGGAGATGGGTTTGACGTGGTGAATCAGCGTGGCAGTGAGCATCGTGATGAAATCCACCCGGACGGGTTTGCCTCGAACCATGCGGGAGGCATTCTTGGCGGTATCTCTTCAGGGCAGCCACTGGTCGCGCACTTGGCATTAAAGCCCACCTCTAGCATCACAGTACCGGGTAAGAGTATTGATGTTCATGGTGACGCTGCCGATGTGGTGACCCGAGGCCGTCATGATCCTTGTGTGGGGATCCGCGCGGTGCCGATTGCCGAAGCCATGGTGGCAATCGTACTGATGGACCATTTGCTCCGTCATCGTGGGCAAGTTGGCCGTTAAAAGCCGGCCCGCCAATTCACACACACCTCATGTATCTTGTTATTTGTTGACGCTCCCCCCGCCATTCGTTGGCGGGGCATGTTTGTAACTTTCCCCTATGACTCATAACTATCACGATTTAATTCAACTGTTTAACCAAACCTTTCTCGCGACTTTTAACACCGAGCTGTTACTGGGCGGCGATGAGCCTATTTATCTGCCGGCGAATTCAAATCACCCGCATCACCGCGTGATCTTTGCGCGTGGTTTTTTTGCCTCAGCGCTACACGAAATCGCACACTGGACCATTGCCGGTGAGAAACGCCGTCAACTGGAAGATTATGGCTATTGGTATCACCCCGATGGCCGCGATGCTGACACGCAAGCCGCGTTTGAAGCGGTAGAAGTGAAGCCTCAAGCGATTGAGTGGATCCTTGCGGCAAGCTGTGGCTTTCGTTTTCAAGTCAGCTGCGACAACTTAAGTGGTGTAGAGCCCGATCGCCATGCCTTTGCGGGCAAAGTCCGTCATCAAGTCATTGATTATTTATCTGACGCGGAGGCAAGCCCGGCTTTGCCCGTGCGCGCTAAGCAGTTTTCTGATACCTTGCGAGACTTTTACGGTGTCTCTGCTCTGGGGCCCGATGACTTTACGTTGCCCAGCTAAGGTTAATAAGATGAAAGTTCAAGATTATGAAGCACGCATTTTGGCATTAATCGATGAGATGGTAGACACTGCCTCAGACGATGAATTATTTGCGAGTGGCTATTTACGCGGCCACGTCTCGCTGGCGGCTGCGGATTGTGAGTTAGAGGGCATGGATGAAGTGGCGTCATTAAAAGCGCGCGTGGACACTAGCTTGTCGAAAAATGCGAGTGAACTCTCACCGGGCGATCAACGCTTGGTCGGGGCGCTTTGGGATCTGCTTCAGCAACAAGTCGAAAAATCGGCGTAACACTGCAATACGGCGCTTCTCAATAACTGCGCTTTTCAACTCCTGTTCTGCGGTATCGAGTGATTATCAAGCCATCGCCTCGACGATGGCTTGGTTGTTTTTCCCCACACGTTCTTGTTTTTACTGATATATAACTAACGATTCGCTACACCGCTTTACCTTTTAGCAGTTTGCGGACCCACATGCGTCCCGGGTGCAGGGTATCGAGTACTGACTGTGGCAAAGGCAAGGGCTCATCACATAACTGAGCGACGAGGATTTCTGCGGCGAGAGGCGCGGAGGTAAGACCGCGAGAACCAAGCCCCAGAAGGCAATATAGCCCAGGGTAAACAGGGACGGAACCGGCTTTTTCCTTGTCTTTTTGCAGGGTTTGGTAGGCCCAAAGCAGTGCGTCGTAATTACACACATTGCCGATAAATGGCAGGTGGTCGCGACTGGCACAGCGCACACCAACGCGTCCTGTTTCGGCAACAGGCACATGATGCGCCCAATCAGTGTCAATACAGTCGGTTAAGCGCTGCTGGTTTTCAACCTGATCGGCCGATTGAAATTCAAGGTCGGCATTGTTGCGCGCATAGCTTGCGCCTAAGCAATGTTCACCAGCCTGATTCGCCGGTGTTAAATAGCCCTCAAAACATAACACCGTGCTCAGTGCGCGGAGGTCAGCATTGGTGGGGACATGGCTCACTTGGCCGCGCACGGGGTAAACCGGAATGGGCGCCGTTTGGTCAAAGTTATCCGCTTGGTGCCCATTGGCGATAATCACGTTCTGGTGACACAGCTCACCGTTGGCGGTACTCAGGGTCCAACCATTGTCCGTTTGTGTTAACGCATTGATGTGACAATCAAAATGCGCGCTTAGCTGTCCGCGGGTGATAGCGGCACCAATCACGCCTGCGGTAAACTGTTGCGGACTGAGCCAGCCGCCCAGCGGGTAAAACACACCGGCATGCCCAGTTTCTACTCCCACTTTTTCTGTCACTGCGTCTTGGCTTACGCGCATGACCAGTGCCTCAGGAAATGCGCCATGAAGCATTTTTTCGAGCTTAGAGGCGCTTTTCTCGTCATAGCCTAGTTGGGTAACACCACACCAGTCATGTTCAAAGGCGATGCCTTGTTCAGCCTGTTGGCGAATAAACTGCCGAGCAAATAAAAAAGCGGGCGCAAAAAACTGACTCAAGTTGTCGTTGTTACCATTAAGGAGTGGATAAACCGCTCCTTGCTGATTTCCGGATGCGCCTGCCGCTGGCTGCGGGTCTTGGCAATAAAGCGTGACTTGCTTGCCCCGCTGAAGTAACGCGCTAATCAAGGCTGCACTGGCAATACCACCGCCAATAATGGCAATGTCATCCGCTGTTGCGGCGGGTGTGCGCGCATACCAAGGTGGATGGCTGGCAGTGGCTTGGCGAGCAGGCAAAGCGCCCGCTAACATTTCTCGCTTGTGACCAAAGCCTTTTACCTTTTTCATGTCAAAGCCGGCGTCAATCAGTCCACGGCGGACAAAGCCGGCCGCGGTGAAAGTCGCGCAGGTACACTGCTCTCGCGCAAGTCTTGCCATGCCATTAAATAGATCCTGGTTCCACATTTCAGGGTTTTTGCTTGGGGCAAAACCATCTAAATACCAGGCATCAACAATCCCTTTCTGACCTGTTGGTACTTGTGGTAACCAATCTTTAATATCCCCAAACCACAAATCGAGTGTAATCTGACCATCAGCTAATACAATACGTTGACAACCCGCTAACGGTACGGGGTAATGGGCGCGAAGTTGTTCAGCATAGTTTGCAAGCTCTGGCCAAGCTTGATGGGCACGCGCGAGATCTTCTACGGTCAAAGGGTACTTTTCAAAACTGATAAAGTGGAGGTGCGTGACGGTGCTATCAAGGTTAGCATGGCGGAATTGGTCAAAGGCATGCCAGGTGGCGAGAAAGTTTAGCCCGGTCCCAAATCCGGTTTCTGCAATCACAAAGCGTGACTGAGTTGCCGTATGCCAACGTTCGGGTAACTGATTTTGCCCCAAGAACACGTAGCGCGTCTCAGCTAAGCCGTCGTGATTGGAAAAGTAGACGTCGTCGAACTGATCAGCAACAGGCGTACCTGTATCATTCCAGCTGATTTTTGCATGGTCGATTGAGGGAGTGCTCACAAATGCCTCATACACAGGAAACAGAAGATGGAAATTGTACTGATAGAAAGGAAAGCTGACCACTTATCAGCTTTAAAAACGCTATCATCCACTGCGAAATTAACGTCTAGGAAAGAATCATGAAACGAGCTGTCATTACAGGCATGGGGATTGTTTCCAGTATTGGTAACAACGTCAAAGAAGTGCTGGAGTCGCTCAAAGCGGGAAAATCTGGCATTAACTTCTCTCAGCAGTTTGCAGATATGAAGCTGCGCAGCAACGTTTGGGGGGATCTCAAACTTAACCCAGCCGACCACATTGATCGTAAAAAAATGCGCTTTATGGGGGACGCGGCTGGCTTCGCCTATTTAGCCATGGAGCAGGCGATTGAAGACTCAGGCTTAGCCCCTGAGCAAGTTTCTAATCCGAGAACGGGCCTAGTTGCCGGTTCTGGGGGCGCATCATCGGTCAACCAAGTCACGGCGGTTGATACCTTACGCGAGAAAGGTGTAAAACGTGTCGGCCCTTATATGGTGCCACGTACTATGTCATCCACGGTCTCAGCGTGCTTGGCGACCCCGTTTCAAATTAAAGGGGTCAACTACACCATGAGCTCGGCCTGTGCGACATCGGCACACTGTATTGGCCATGCGCTTGAGCTGATTCAATTGGGTAAACAAGACGTCGTGTTTGCTGGTGGCGGCGAAGAGCTTGATTGGTCACTCACCATGATGTTTGACGCCATGGGCGCACTCTCAACCAAATACAATGATGATCCACAAAAAGCGTCACGTACCTATGATGCCGATCGCGATGGTTTCGTGATTTCTGGCGGCGGCGGTATGCTGGTGGTTGAAGAGCTTGAGCATGCGCTGGCGCGTGGTGCCACCATTTATGGTGAAATTGTCGGCTATGGGGCAACATCTGACGGCTATGATATGGTCGCGCCATCCGGCGAAGGGGCGGTGCGCTGTATGAATATGGCGATGCAAGATGTTGATGGCGAGGTGGATTATATCAACACCCATGGCACGTCAACGCCAGTGGGTGATGTCAAAGAGCTTGGTGCCATCCAAGAAGTCTTTGGTGGTAAGAGCCCTGCTATTTCGGCGACCAAGTCGATGACAGGCCATGCACTCGGTGCTGCCGGGGCGCATGAAGCCATTTACTCGACGCTAATGCTGGCGCACGGCTTTGTCGCCCCGAGTATCAATGTTGATAACTTGGATCCGGCCGCTGATGGGCTAGATATTGTGACACAACCACGTGAGCAAGCACTCACTCGTGTTATGTCAAACAGCTTCGGATTTGGCGGAACGAACGCCACCTTGGTGATTGAAAAGTATCGCGGCTAATATCGCGCTTATTTTCAGGTTCTCAATGGACCCGGCCACGGCCGGGTTTTTTATTATTGGCCCGACGTGGGGGCATGCTTTTTGGCGGATGTTTTCTTACAGGTAGGGCGATACAATGGGCGTTATTTTTCAGCGCTCGTACGCGACGTTAAAAACAGGATGCTGACCGTGAAAATAGTTGTAGATGAAAACATGCCCTATGCCCAGGCATTGTTTAGCCAATTAGGTGAAGTCGTTGCCTTACCTGGCCGGGCGATCGGTGCGGAAGATATCCAAGATGCCGACGCTTTGTTGGTGCGCAGTGTCACGCATGTTAATCACGCGTTGATTAAAGATGCCAAGCAATTACGCTTTGTCGGTTCGGCTACCGCGGGAGAAGATCACCTTGATTTTGATGCACTGCAAGCACAAGGCGTATATGCCACGGCAGCGCCGGGCTGCAACAAAGTTGGGGTCGCGGAATATGTGATCAGTGCCTTATTGGTGTTGGCGCAACAGCAAGCATTTAAATTGACCGACCGAACCGTCGGTATTGTCGGTGTCGGTCACGTTGGGAGTTACTTAGCTGATCGTTTAGCTGCACTGGGCATTAAAACCTTGCTCTGCGATCCGCCGCGTCAGGCGCGTGAGAATCGCGCGGATATGGTGGATATTGATACGCTGATTGTACAATCGGATGTGGTGACCTTTCATACGCCTCTGACGTCGACTGGTGAGCACCCTACTCATCATTTGATGAATCACGCTCGTTTAAATGCACTCGCACCGGGAAGCATTTTGATTAATGCCGCACGCGGCCCGATTGTTGATAATCAAGCGCTTAAGACACGGCTGGCACGAGGCGATATGGATGCAGTTTTGGACGTGTATGAGCATGAGCCCGAGGTCGATCTTGCTTTGGTCGAACGGCTAACCTTTGCAACGCCACATATCGCTGGCTATGGATTGGAAGGAAAAGCACGCGGTACCACCATGGTGTTTAATGCCTTATGCCAACATTTATCGTTACCACAGCGCGCTGACGCCGCCGATCTATTGCCGACAGCGCCCATTCCTTCTGTGCAACTAGCCGCGCCTTGGCAGCAGACTGATCTTATGGCGTTAACCCAACTTGTTTATGATATCCGTCGCGACGATAGTGATTTTCGCCGAGCGATGACACAAGCAGGGGAGAACAAACCGGCACAGCGTACAGCCTTTGACCAATTACGAAAAAATTACTGGGATCGACGTGAGTACAGTGCGATCACGGTAGCCGGACACGCTGATTTCGGGTTACAGTCGCTGGCTAAGCTGGGCTTTAGTATTGAGGAGCACGCATGACACAAGCATTTGATGTTGCGGTTTTGGGCGCAACAGGTGCGGTAGGCCGTACCATTATCGACATTTTAGAAGAGCGCGATTTTCCTATTGGCACTCTCCACCTGCTTGCCAGCGAGCGCAGTGCCGGTGAAACCATTACCTTCAAAGGCGAAAGTTTGCGTGTGCAAAACGTCGACACCTTTGATTGGACCCAAGTTCAAATTGGCCTGTTTTCGGCAGGCGCGCAAACCTCCGCACATTGGGCGCCTATTGCCGCAGAAGCAGGAGTGGTGGTGATCGATAATACCTCACAATTCCGCTATGATTTCGATGTGCCCTTGGTGGTGCCGGAAGTCAATCCAGCCGCGATTGGTGATTTTCGTAACCGCAATATTATTGCAAATCCCAATTGCTCAACGATTCAGATGCTGGTCGCATTAAAACCCATTTACGACGCCGTGGGGATCGAACGTATTAACGTCTCTACCTATCAATCGGTGTCAGGATCTGGAAAGTCGGGTGTCGACGAACTCGCGGGCCAAACGGTGAAACTACTCAATAGCCAAGATGCCGAACCTTCGCTCTATAGCAAACAAATTGCTTTCAATTGCTTGCCTCAGATCGATCAATTTATGGATAACGGCTACACCAAAGAAGAAATGAAGATGGTGTGGGAAACGCAAAAGATTTTCGCTGATGAGATGATTGGGGTTAACCCTACTTGTGTGCGTGTGCCTGTTTTTTATGGCCATGCAGAAGCGGTGCATATCGAATGCCGTCAACCCATTGACGCAACAGAGGCGATGGCAATCCTTAGCCAGCACGAGCATATTGAAGTCTTTGAAGGCGAAGAGTATCCAACCCAAGTCAAAGAAGGGACGGGATCAGACAAGGTGCTTGTGGGACGGGTCCGTAACGACATTAGCCATCCAAATGGTTTAAACCTCTGGGTGGTTGCTGACAATGTGCGTAAGGGTGCCGCAACCAACACGGTACAAATTGCTGAAGTCTTAGTGCGCGATTATCTTTAATCGACAGCGTGTGACGATGACAAGAGCGTGATGGTCCACGCATCACCATGTCAGTTTGATTGATACCCCATCCGTTGATGGGGTATTTTTTTAGGCATTAAATTTGCACAGATGACGATACGCGAAGTGTGGGCATGCTATCATCGAGGCAAAACTGAGGCAGAGCGCCCACAGTTTGATCGCACAACACACTTTTATATCATCAAACTACAGTTTTTCGCATGGCTTCCGATATAGTTAGATATTTAGTGAGGCCATTTCTGCCATAGGGAGTGCGGGTGTGTCCAACGCACAGCAAAGTGAACAGTCTTCTTCTCAAACGCGATTGACGATAATCTCGCACACAGTGAGGCGGCATCTTCTTGCCGTCGTGGGGTTATTGGCGATCAGTCTCGTCAGTGTGTCTACCTTACCGGTCGAGGCGGCCATTCGTATTCTGGGCCCGCAAGAGGAAATGACGACTGAGTCGTCATCCGCACAACAACCGCCTACGGTGCAATCCGCGCAGCAATATGGCCCAACAGGTGCAAACGAAACCTTGTGGTCGATTGCGACGCAAATGCGTCCCAATACACAAGTCAGTGTTTACCAAACATTGGGCGCGATTTTCCGTCTCAATACCGACGCGTTTGCCAATAATAATATCCATCGCTTGCAGCCAGGTAGCACATTAGTGATGCCAACCTTGGAGCAAATCGAACGAGAAAGTACGCAAGATGTCGTAAATCGTCTTGAAATTGATGACGCACGTAAGCAAGCACAAACGACGACACCATTGAGTGATCAAGTCACCCAGCCTGACGCTCAAGCATCAGAGCAAGTCGAACCCGAGCAAGCTGAACCAGAATCGCAACAAAGCGCCTCAGAAACAGAGCAAGCACAGGACGCTGACGCGAGTGAGCCTGAGACACCACAACCTGAAGTGGTAGAAACGTTGCAATCGCAGCTACAAAACTCAGATCAAGAAATGACCCGCTTGGTTGAGAGTAATCATGTGCTCAAAGTGCGCTTATCCGAAGTTCAGTACGAACTGAATGCGCTGAAAGAAAAAATGAGCAGTGATGACGAGTTGAATCAGGAAATACGTGCTTTCCTAGAACAACAACGTCAGCAGCAGGCGAAACAAGAGACGCAGCCTCCCTCTGCGGTCGACTCTTTATTGGATAATCCACTCCTGCTCGCCATGTTCGCGATCATTCCTGGCGCGTTAATTGCCGGTGGGGTTTTCTTCTTCTTGGCGCGTCGTAAGAAACAAAACGAAGAGCATGACGAGCCCGCCTCACTCGACCATGATGAGCTAGATGATATGCCGGTTATCATGGTGCCCGATCCTGAAGATGAGCAGGAAGGGGAGAGTCACCAAGATCAATCTGACGATGAGTTAGAGATCACTGAGGATGGTCGTAGTGATGAAGACGTGGCATTTGGTGATGACACGGTATTCGGTGATGACACGGACCTTGATGATCTCAATCTTGACGATGAACTGGACGACATGTCTGGTAACGAATCGAGCGTTGCGCCAACCAGTGACGATGCCATTGGACTCGAGGACATGGAGCGTGCGTTAGATGAATTGGCGGATACACCGCCTGCCGATACCGAAACGTCGACCGGCAGCGAAAGTGAAACCGACGACGCAGCCCTCCCTGAAGAGGAAATGAGTGCAGACGAGGCGCTTGCAGCAGAGTGGGCGAAAGCGCTAGAAGAAGGTAACGACAGTGATGTAGATGACATTGATGCCTTGCTCGCCGGGGAATCGGGCACTGAATCTGCGCCGGAGGAACCCTCTGAGTCCACGCGTGAATCAGAAGCAGACGTAGAGAGTGATACTGAGGCGACATCGGATGATAATCCTGAATCAAGCGAAGCGTCGGAAGAGCAAGCACCGAATGATGCATTATTTGACTCAGCCCTTGCCGATGAGCCAGCGTTAGATCTCAGCCAAGAAATTGATTTATCAGATGATGACGACGAAGACAGCGTTTCGCTCGACAACACGACCGAGCTTCTTGATGAGCTTGTCGGTGATGATGATGACGATGATGATAGCTGGTTGAATGATCAAGATGATACGGAGACTGAGTTTGATGAAAGCAGTGATGCTTTACTGGATGAAGTATTAGACAACGATGATCCGCACCTTGAAGACTCTGACGCCTTGTTGGAGGAAGTGTTAGGTGACGACGACGAATCCGATCCACTTGCGGAGGAAGATGATCCTGCACTATGGGAAGAAGCTGAAGACAGCGATCCTAATGAAGCGGAACTCGAAAAACTGCTTTATGAATCAGAGGGTGAACCAGAGCCTGATCCCCGTAAAGCAGAACAGCCCGCAGAGCCCGAGACTGACGACGATGCACAGGGTGACACGGATGAAGCGCCAGCCGATGACACTGCAGAGCCCGAGGCCGAAGCTCAGGATGATACGGATGGAATGTCAGCCGAGGATACCGCGGAACCCGAGGCCGAGGCTCAGAACGATACAGATGAAGCACCCGTCGCCGACGAGTCGCCAGCAGACCAACAGCCGGAACAACCGGAACAAACGGCTGAGCCGGATGACACCGTCGAAGCTGACGCTCCGGACGATACAGATGAAGCACCCGTCGCCGACGAGTCGCTAGCAGACCAACAACCCGAACAAACGGCTGAATCGGATGACGCCGCTGAGGTTGAAGACACACCCGACACTGCACCTGAAGAGTCAGTCGATGACACTGCAGAGCCCGAGACTGAGGACGACGCACAGGATGACGTGGACGAAGCGCCAATCGCGAATGATCAGCCAGAAGACGCTCAACCCGAAGAAACGGCTGAATCGGATGACGCCGCGGAAGTTGAAGACACACTCGACGCTGAGCCTGAAGAGCCAGCCGATGACACTGCAGAGCCCGAGACTGACGATGACGTACAGGATGACACGGACGAAGATCCAATCGCGAATGATCAGCCAGTAGACGCTCAACCCGAAGAAACGGCTGAGCCGGATGACGCCGCCGAGGTTGAAGACACATCCGACACTGTGCCCGAAGAGCCAGTCGATGACGCTGCAGAGCCCGAGACTGAGGACGATGCACAGGATGATGTGGACGAAGAGCCAATCGCGAATGATCAGCTAGAAGACGCTCAACCCGAAGAAACGGCTGAATCGGATGACTCCGCCGAGGTTGAAGACACACCCGACGCTGAGCCTGAAGAGTCAGTCGATGACACTGCAGAGCCCGAGACTGAGGACGATGCACAGGATGACACGGACGAAGCGCCAGCCGATGACACCGCTGAATCCGATGCACAGGATGACGTGGACGAAGGTCCAATCGCGAATGATCAGCCAGTAGACGCTCAACCCGAAGAAACGGCTGAGCCGGATGACGCCGCGGAAGTTGAAGACACACTCGACGCTGAGCCTGAAGAGCCAGCCGATGACACCGCTGAATCCGATGCACAGGATGACGTGGGCGAAGAGCCAATCGCGAATGATCAGCCAGTAGACGCTCATCCCGAAGAAACGGCTGAATCGGATGACGCCGCTGAGGTTGAAGACACACCCGACACTGCACCTGAAGAGCCGGCCGAGGACACTGCGGGATCCGAGACTGAGGACGACGCACAAGATGACAAGGACGAAGCGCCAGCCGATGACACTGCAGAGCCCGATACTGACGACGATGCACAGGATGACGCGCCCGTCGCCGACGAGCAGCCTGATCAAGGCGAAAACCTCGATGATATTAAAGAGGAAGATTTACTCGATTTAACCAATCTGCCTGAATATGACGAAGAAGCCGCACTGGCAGATGCAGAACCGGTTGACGAAGAAGAACAAGCTGCACTTGATAGCGTGCCAGAGCCAGAGCCAGAGCCAGAGCCAGAGCCAGAGCCAGAGCCAGAGCCAGAGCCAGAGCCAGAGCCAGAGCCAGAGCCAGAGCCAGAGCCAGAGGGGCGGCACTCGACGAACAACGAGAGCTCGAGTCTTATCTCAATGAGCAGCAAGACAATGCGCCAACCTCTGAGGCGCCCGAGCGCGATACACGCAATATCAGTGATCTGGATGACGATGATCACCAGGTAGGTGGTCTGAATATGGAGGCCTTGCTATCGGAATCCGATGACGATGAGCCTCTCGATCTTTCCGCTTTATCCGACGAAGAAGCAGCGGTTTGGCAAGCCGATAATGAGCCAGAGCCAGAAGCCGAAAGTGAAGATTGGAGCCAACAACCCGCCATTGATCCGGCCTCGCTTGAAACCTTTGAACTGGAACAGGCCTTGGATGATGATCTGCTCGGTGAGGGTGAAGCTGAAAGTGAACTTATCGGCGAAGAGCAGGAAGGTGACGACTACATTAGTATCGAAGAGCTTATGCGCGATGACGGCTCGACGCCAGATATTGATCCCGACAAGGCGGAGATGAACCTTGACGTAGGGTTGGATGAATTCCCTGATGTGTTAGAAGACATTAGTGCGATTGATGTTGATGGCGACACCGCCAGCACAGAGGCATCGACCAATCTCGACTTGGCGAAAGCTTACTTGGAAATGAATGATATGGATGGCGCGATTTCCTTATTAGAAAAAGTGATTCAGTCAGGCAATAAGGCCTTGCAGCAAGAGGCTCGGCAACTGCTTGAACAACTTAGGTAACACCACAATCAGGTAGCACAGGCTACCTGATTGCTTATTAGGCCTCAGAATAGACAGTCGATGTTAAGACCTGCAACAGGCCGGCTTTATGGGTATAATGCTGCGCCTTGTTGAGCAGTAACTAAAAAGGCACAGGCATGAGATTCGCGTTAGGCATTGAATATGACGGCGCCCAGTTTTACGGTTGGCAAAGGCAACGAGAAGTCACCAGTGTCCAAGAACACTTGGAAAAAGCCTTGTCGACCGTCGCTAATCACCCTGTGGCAGTACAATGTGCGGGGCGTACCGATTCGGGAGTCCACGGCACCGGACAGGTGGTGCATTTTGATAGCGATAGCCAACGGCCATTAAAAGCCTGGACGATGGGAGTGAATGCAAACTTGCCTGATGCGATTGCCGTACGTTGGGCCACGCCTGTTCCAGACGATTTTCATGCGCGATTCAGTGCGACAGCACGCCGCTATCGCTATGTGATATACAACCACTCTTTGCGCCCAGCGATACTGGGTAAAGGTGTCAGTCACTATCATAGCGAGTTGGATGAAACCTTAATGGCGCGAGCGGGTCAGTACTTACTAGGTGAGAATGATTTCTCGTCATTTCGTGCGGCACAATGTCAATCTCACTCGCCATGGCGGAATGTGATGCATTTATCTGTCACGCGTCAGGGGCGGTTTATCGTGATCGATATAAAAGCGAATGCCTTTGTGCATCACATGGTGCGCAATATCGCGGGCAGCCTCATGGCTGTCGGTCGTAAAGAACAGCCGCCAGAGTGGATCGCATGGCTACTGGCACAGAAAGATCGCACCTTGGCGGCCGCGACGGCCAAAGCGGAAGGTTTGTATTTGGTCGAGGTGGATTATCCGGATCAATATGGCTTACCACGCCCGCCGATAGGGCCTTTGTTTTTGCCCGATCAGGTGATGGAATCCGAGAGCATACTCGGCGCAAAGCGTACGGAGACAGAATAGGTAGTACCAGTTTTTTATCCCAAGTCTGGCAGACTTGTGATTTAATTCGGTCTAATTTGTTACGAATCCAAGATGGTTGTCTAATTGTGATAGCCATGACTAAGTAAAGGTTGTCCATGAGCTGGCTAGAGAAAATATTAACCAAAAGTAATATTGGTTCATCACGCAAGGCGTCGATCCCTGAAGGGGTTTGGACCAAGTGTACGTCGTGTGATCAAGTACTTTATCACGCTGATGTCGAACGTAATTTGGAAGTTTGTCCCAAGTGTGACCACCATATGCGTATGCCAGCACGCCGTCGTCTGGATGTTTTTTTGGATCCTGAAGGACGTGAAGAGATTGCCGGTGAACTGGAGCCTAAAGACGTATTAAAATTTCGTGATTCGAAAAAGTATAAAGATCGCCTGTCAGCCGCGCAAAAGTCCAGTGGGGAAAAAGATGCACTCGTGGTCATGAAAGGCAGTGTGCTAGACGTGCCCGTGATTGCTTGTGCGTTTGAATTTAAGTTCATGGGCGGTTCGATGGGCGCAGTCGTCGGCGCTCGGTTTGTTAAAGCGGTCGAGCACGCGATCGAAAACCATTGTGGCCTGGTGTGTTTTTCGGCCAGTGGTGGGGCGCGCATGCAAGAAGCCTTGATGTCATTGATGCAAATGGCGAAAACCAGTGCGGCACTTGAGCGTTTATCGCGTCACAACTTGCCATTCATCTCGGTACTCACTGATCCAACTTACGGTGGGGTGACCGCGAGCTTTGCTATGCTCGGAGACATTAATGTCGCAGAGCCAAAAGCGATTATCGGTTTTGCTGGCCGTCGTGTCATTGAGCAAACCGTACGCGAGAATCTGCCAGACGATTTCCAAACCAGTGAGTTCTTGCTTGAGCATGGTGCGATCGACATGATTGTTGATCGTCGTGAGATGCGCCAGCGTTTGGCGGGCCTATTGGCGAAGCTGGGTAACATTAAGTCGCCATTAGTCGTCGATGTTGAGCAAGATAAACCTCAACCTCCAGAAGAGCCTGAAGTGGCACCTTCCTCTCAAGAGCAATAATTGACCGTGTTCCATGGCGTTATCCTTGGTATCATTTGCCCATCATCGAGTAACTGACCAAGTCAATGTCTGAACTACAGCATCCAACAGCCACATCCTCAATGGATACGTGGCTGTCTTATCTAGAAAATATCCATACCAGTGCCATCGATCTTGGCCTTGAACGCGTCGCGGCAGTTGCGGAGCACGCCCAATTGACCCAGCCTGCGCCTAAAGTGATTACCGTTGCAGGGACCAATGGCAAGGGGACCACCTGCGCCTTATTAGAGGCAATATTACAGCACGCGGGTTACCGTACGGGGGTTTACAGCTCACCACATCTTATTCATTACAATGAGCGGGTCCGTGTCAATGGCGACGTGCTGGCCGATAGTGAGCATACTCAAGCGTTTGAGGTAATTAACCAGGCACGTGGCCAAACCAGTCTGAGCTTTTTTGAATTTGGTACCTTAGCCGCGTTACAGCTATTTAAACAGCATGCGCTTGATGTCGTGATCCTCGAAGTGGGTCTCGGTGGCCGTTTAGATGCCACCAATGTGGTGGATCATGACGTATCAGTGATCACCAGTCTCGCGCTCGATCATTGTGATTGGCTGGGCAATGACATTAATCAGATTGGCTATGAAAAAGCAGGCATATTCCGGAAAGATAAACCGGCGATATGTGGTCAGCCTGCGCCACCTGCGAGTGTTGCTGCGCATGCTGATGCGATTGGCGCGCAATTAAATCAGTTAGGCTATCAGTACCACTATGCCATGACAGGCGATACGTGGCGTTGGGCGGCCGGTGCTTTTGAACTGACAGAGCTACCTATTCCGGCTATTCCGCTACAAAATGCGGCAACGGCTTTAATGGCGCTGGGCGTCGCTGACCTCGACATTGCTGATACACACATTACTGAGGGATTAGCGTCTGTCGCGGTTACTGGTCGGATGCAAGTTATTGCTGACGCCCCTTACACGATTTTTGACGTCGCCCATAATCCGCATGCTGCCGCTTACCTAGCAAAGAAACTCGCTGAGCAAAAAGCGAGATTGACAGGACGCGTGCATGCTGTGGTGGCGATGTTAGCAGACAAAGATATAGAGGGTACCTTAGCCTGTTTTGATGGCATTGTGGATTGCTGGTACCCCGCTTCTTTAGCCGTACCTCGTGGCGCGTCAGCCGATAAATTGCCGGTGGTGGCATCAATGCAATTCAGCTCACCGAGTGACGCCTATCAACATGCGTTGAGTCAGGCTGAACCTGAGCGAGACTGTGTGGTCGTATTTGGGTCGTTCCATACCGTTGGGCAGGTGATGGAAACGCTTAATTAAAACGGAGTCATTGTGGCCAGTAAGTTACAAAAAAGAGTGGTCGGCACCCTAGTGTTAGTCTCTATCGGTGTGATAGTGCTACCTGATGTGCTCGATGGCAAAAAAGAGCATTACCAAGAAAACTATCAAAGCATCCCCCTGCGGGATGACTTTGATGGCACAGTGAGCCAAATGCCGGTTGAAGAACCCGAGGTGATTGAGGTGACAGCGCCCGATACCCAGGTAAACGATACGCGTTCAGCTGACACAAATGCGCAGGCTGAGACGGAAAAAAGTGACCCAACGCCCACGCCATCAAGTACAGCGTCAGTCAACGACGGAGACAGCGCATGGATGATCCGTTTGGGGACCTTCCGTAACCAAGAGAATGCTCGTCGCTTGGTTAAGCAATTACGTGACAAAGGGTATCAAGCACATATCTTACCCAGAGACATTCAACCCGGTGACTTAGCAAAAGTGGTCGTCGGGCCACATGTTTCTAAAACCACACTCGAATCGCAACTGACTGATCTGCAATCGCTGACAGGATTGAAAGGACAGTTGCGCAAATTTGACCCACTTACCCAATAAGAAAACGTTTGCGTGAGCATTTTTTCTGTTAGAATGCGCACGTCTCGAGCAAGTGAATACGATGAATTGGATTGATTATCTTATTATTGGCGTCATTGGTTTTTCGGCGTTAGTGAGTGTGATTCGAGGCTTTGTAAAAGAAGCCTTGTCATTAGTGATTTGGTTTGGAGCGTTTTTTATTGCCAGCCAATTCTACACGCAGCTAGCGGTGTATTTGACCAATATCCAAGATGCGGTTATCCGTAATGGTAGTGCCATCGCCTTGTTGTTTATTGCCACCTTATTGGTCGGCGCAGTAGTCAATTATGTGATTGCCCAGTTAGTAGAAAAAACGGGATTGTCTGGCACGGATAGAGTGCTTGGTATGGTGTTTGGCAGTGTGCGCGGCGTGTTAATCATCGCGGCGGTGCTTTTCTTCCTCGATGCCTTTACATCGGTCGCTAACAACCAAGCGTGGGGACAATCGCAACTTATTCCTAACTTTGCGGTAGTGATCGAATGGTTCTTCCACTATCTCGAGAACAGTTCCAGTTTCTTACCTGAGATCGCAGGATCTTAGGCTGATATTCGCGTAACAAGGAATCGCTGACATGTGTGGTATTGTTGGAATCGTTGGTAACACTCCGGTCAATCAGTCCATTTACGATGCACTGACTGTGCTTCAACATCGAGGACAAGATGCAGCCGGCATTGTCACTATCGATGACAATCGTTTCCGGCTTCGAAAAGCCAATGGGTTAGTCCAGGATGTGTTCCAACTGAAGCATATGCAGCGCTTGCAAGGCCAGGTTGGAATAGGGCATGTAAGGTATCCAACAGCGGGCAGCTCTAGTGCATCAGAAGCACAGCCTTTCTATGTCAACTCGCCGTATGGGATTACTCTCGCCCACAATGGTAACTTGACCAATGCTGAGGCGTTGCGCCAATCTTTATTTGAAAAAGATCGTCGTCACCTTAATACAACGTCTGACTCTGAAATTCTCCTCAATGTCCTTGCCCATCAACTGTCGACTGCGACTTCTCATCCTCTTACTGTTGATGATATGTTTACCGCGGTGAAAGCGGTCCATCGACAAGTCTCCGGCGCTTATGCCGTTGTGGCAATGGTGATTGGGCATGGCGTTATCGCTTTTCGTGATCCTAAAGGCATTCGCCCGCTTTGTTTAGGGAAGCGCGATACGCAAACAGGTACCGAGTATATGGTTGCGTCTGAAACCGTTGCATTGGATGCCGTGGGTTTCGATTTCGTGCGTGATGTCTCACCCGGAGAGGCGGTTTATATCACCTTAGAGGGACAACTTCATACCTGTCAGTGTGCGGACTCACCGAGTCTTAACCCTTGCATCTTTGAGTTCGTTTACTTTTCTCGTCCCGACTCATTTATCGATAAAGTATCCGTTTATGGGGCCCGTATTCGTATGGGTCAAAAGCTTGGCGCTAAAATTCAGCGCGAGTGGGAAGACGTGGATATTGATGTCGTCATTCCTATCCCTGAGACATCTTGTGATATCGCGTTAGAAATTGCGCAAGTGCTAGGTAAACCCTACCGCCAAGGCTTTGTTAAAAATCGCTACGTAGGTCGTACGTTTATTATGCCGGGGCAGCAGATGCGTCGAAAATCCGTACGTCGTAAACTCAATGCCATCCGTTCAGAGTTTAAAGACAAACGCGTACTCTTGGTCGATGATTCGATCGTGCGAGGCACAACCTCAGAGCAGATCATCGAGATGGCACGTGAAGCAGGCGCCAAAGAAGTCTATATGGCCTCCGCGGCCCCCGAAGTACGCTTCCCCAATGTCTATGGCATTGATATGCCGAGCGCCAACGAGTTGATTGCTCATGGTCGCGAAGTGGATGAAATTGGCCAATTAATTGGTGCCGATGGCTTGGTGTATCAAGATCTGCCTGATCTCGTCGCCGCTGTTGGTGAGGCTAACCCAGCGATTGAGCGCTTCGAAACATCGGTGTTTAGTGGCGAATATGTCACCCAAGATGTGGATCAGGCGTACCTCGAGTATTTACAAAGCTTACGTAGTGATGATGCTAAAACTGTACGAGAGCAGCAACAAGAGCTTGCGAACTTAGAGATACATAACGAAGATTAAACAAATACGCCGCGAGATTATCGCGGCGTATTTGTCTTTTTAGCGAGCGAAGGCCTTAGTGTGTGAAAACAGGCCCCATGCCGACATTCCACAGAATCACGGAGGCGGCAAGGATAGCGACCAACAGGACTAAGCCGCAGGTGACGACAGAGCTTGCATAAATAAAACCGCGCTCTTCAGGGATCTCCATGAGTATCGGCACGCCGGTATACAGCAGATAAACGGAATAAGCGACACCGATCAAGCCGACAATCATGACAAACCATACCACCGGATAGAGCGTTGCAAGCCCGACCATAAAAATCGGCGTCGCCGTGTAGGCGGCCAGCTCAAGGCATTGCGTATAATTAGGCGCAGAGCCAAATGTTCGACTCATCCACAAGGTTAGGTAGGCAAGGGCAGCAACCCCACCGAGTAACGCTAAATACATGGCACTGGCAATAAAAAGCGCGCTTTGTGGCGTCATGAAAATGGGCTCTCCCGCGCCGATTTGCCAGCCGATATTGACACTCGCGTAGTAGGCACACACAGGTGGGATCAACGCCAACAATAGCGCATGTCCGATGCTACTTGAAACGCCCTCGTGTCGTTCGCCAATTGTTTTCCATTCTTTTTTGGGATGGGTATATAACCCGACTAAGTGACCTAAAATCATAGTAACCCCGCTCGTTATTCCCTAAATATAAACAAAGGTGCAATGGTCGGCGCACGACAGCTGGGTAACGGCTAGCTCGGCTGTGCGAAGACAGATGCCCAAATCTTCTTTCCTTACCTAACGAATAGCTCTTGACATCATAATTGGCAAGTTTTGTGCGCTATAACAACCTTCCTCACGAGGCAAAGGGCGAAGTCGCTCGGAAATAAAGCGAGGAAAATATGCATTATGTGATGATTGTCATGTATTAATTGTTGAACATCTCACTTTTAATACAGAGTGGCGTACCCTGGAGTGTTGCTGATTTTTAAGTGTTTTTTATCGTACTCCTTGTTGTACGTTAAGATGCATGTGCGTTTATATTGATAAAATTGTTATTTTAAACAGCTGTTTATTGTTCGCTATCAAATTAAATATCATAAGCAGGCACGGGGTGTCTGAGTTCAGCTACGATTAGTACAGAGCGATTTAAAACAGCCGCTGCTTTGCAGTCCGGGAGGAGAGCGTCGTGTTGCACAGTAAAGATATTTTAATTGTTGAAGATGATCCCGTCTTTAGTCGAATGATTGCCTCGTTTCTTGAAAGAGAAGGTGCGACGGTCCGTGAAGTAGAAAATGGGCTAGAAGGGCTACAAGCATTGAGGCAATCCATCCCTGATTTACTGATCAGCGATCTTTCCATGCCGGTCATGACGGGGCTTGAGTTCGTTGAGGAAGTGAGCCTCGAATACCCGATGCTGCCCATGATTGTGATTTCAGGTACCGGAGGCATGGCCGACGTTGCCCAGGCGCTTCGCTTTGGAGTAAAGGATTTTTTACTCAAGCCCATTGAAGACATCAAATCGGTTAAAAAAGCCATTGAAGCGGTGATTGATGATGCCAACGATGATGTGCATGCCAGTGATGACTTTAGTCAACAGTGGTTTAAAGTGAGTGAAGATGCGGACAAAGGCGCCTCAGAAAGCGAACTAAAATGGCACCTTGATGCGCTACGTCATAATCCTGGCAGTGCGCGAGAGTTGCTGATGGGGTTGATGCCTGATCCAGACTCACAACAAGGCGCGTGGCGTTTGTCATATCACTCGCTGCAATCGGCAGACGCCAACCCTATTGTGCTCGATTATGCTTGGCTGCTCGGCGGGAAAATGGCGTTCTATGTAGTTGACTCAGCGTCAGCTGAAGAAGATGGGACGGCAACGACTTTGATGATTCGGGCCTTTTTTAATGATTTTGTCCGCTCAAGTGATGTGAATGAACGCGGATTCCTGACGCTGGTAAAACGGATTGAAGATGCGATTCGTGCATCGGCTTATACATCACCGGTCCGTGCCATGTTTGGTGTCTTAAACATGGTTGATAGCCAACTTGATATTCTGCCAGCAGGTTTAAAAGCCACGATTGATAGTAGCGGAACCACGAAATTAGTTCGTAGTGAGCATTGGCTAGGTCGCGATGCCTTTAGCAGTGAATTCCAAACTGTGGATATGCAATCAGGCGATGCGCGTGTGTCTTTAAACGAAGTCGGCCTGAATAGCTTTAGCGTTGATATTCAAAAGATTGCCTAATATAGGCCATCAATGATTGTGGTGTCCCGTCATCTCCATATCACCAGTTCAAGCGATGCACGTCCCGCTCTGCTTGCTGGTGATGATTTACATCCGTATACTCACGTCGCTCTGGATGGGTTGTTACCTTACCTTCGATAGATATCAGGGACAGATCGGCATGAAACATTGGTATTTACTTTATTGTAAACGCACGGAACAACAACGTGCGGAACAAAACTTGAAGCGGCAAGGCGTGGACTGTTACTACCCGATAGTCACAGTCGAAAAGTTGCGTCGAGGCAAATACCGGCAAGTTGAAGAACCGCTCTTTCCGAATTACATCTTTGCTTGTTTTGATCCTGAATGGGTTCAATACACGTCTGTTCGCTCTACACGTGGCGTTGTTGATTTTGTTCGCCAAGGTGCGAAGCCAATCCACGTCGATATTCAATTAATTCAACACTTGATGATGATGGAAGACAGTGATGAGCAACGAGAATTACTGTATCAAGGCTTCAAGCCTGGTCAAAAAGTAACCGTTGAGAGTGGCCAGTTTGCCGGGGCTGAAGCGATTTTTAAAGAAAAAGACGGCGAAAAACGCTGTATCCTTTTAATCAAAATACTCAACCAACAAACAGAATTACGGATCAATAACTCAGATATAAAAGCGTCATGCTAAGCGACTTACGCGTCGTAGAACGTGCCGATAGGTCGTTGTATCAGGCCAAAAAAGATGGGCGAAATCAATGTGTGAAAGCTAATCAAATTGACTTCGCCACCTTGTGATGCTAGCCAACGTCGTGATACTGCTCGCACGCCATGAGTGTGTTTTCAATCAAGGTGGCGACTGTCATAGGGCCGACCCCGCCAGGAACAGGGGTGATATGACTGGCTCTTTCATACGCGACATCGTACTCAATATCCCCGATTAATTTACCGTCATCCATGCGGTTGATGCCCACATCAATCACGATTGCCCCGGGTTTTATCCAATCGCCAGGGATGAACTTAGGTTTACCGACCGCAACCACGAGCACATCGGCTTGTCGAACATGCGTTTCTAAATCTTGGGTAAATCGATGGCAGGTGGTGGTGGTGCAGCCGGCGAGCAACAGCTCCAACGTCATCGGGCGACCGACAATATTGGATGCTCCCACAACCACAGCATGTTTACCACGTAGCGGTACATTATAACGATCGAGAAGAGTAATAATTCCTTTCGGCGTGCACGAGCGTAGTGTCGGCATACGTTGGCACAAGCGGCCCACATTAAAAGGATGAAAACCATCTACATCTTTATCTGGGCGGATTCGTTCCAATACGGACGTGGCATCAATCCCCGCCGGCAACGGCAGTTGAACGAGAATACCATCAATGCAGTCATCGTCATTCAAAGTGTCAATCAACGAGAGTAGCTCATGCTGTGAGCAAGAGGCTGGGAGGTCATAGGAGCGTGATACAAATCCGACTTCGTCACAGACTCGGCGTTTACTCCCCACGTAAACTTGTGATGCAGGGTCCGAGCCGACCAAAATAACGGCTAAACCAGGTGCGCGGCGACCTGCCTCTGTGCGGGCGGCGACGCGTGCAGCGACCTCACGACGCACCGTTTGCGCGATCAGCTTTCCATCAATCAATTGTGCGGCCATAACTATCCTTTGGCTAAAGCAATATTCGTCAGTATTGTGACAAAAATCGCGGCTAAAAGCTATTACGCAAACGTTTGCTTTGGTTTTGATGGCGGAATATGCCAGATATCCTATTGAGAGAGAATATCACGTCATTGTCTAGCCCTTCGCGTCATTAGGTTGGCAAAGTGGCCCAAAAAAGCGATAGACGGTGATTGACAATAAAATGGCGCGGTTTTGAGCAACTAGGTCAACATTTTAGGGAAAAGCGTTGACGGGACCTGACGTCGCTTTATAATCCACGCTGCATATCGTTATTGCGCCCTTAGCTCAGTTGGATAGAGCAACGGCCTTCTAAGCCGTGGGTCACAGGTTCGAATCCTGTAGGGCGCGCCATTCTTATGCGTCTCCCCGTATTTGCCTTGTCTGAGTGCTCTGAAAATAATCAATCGCGCATAAAACAGTAAAATCTGTGATCTTACGCGGTTGAATTGTGAGATATCACCCCAATTTCGATATTGAAACGCCATCGGTTGCCCCTTGTCTCGACTCAGTTGACGGGTGCCGCTATAATAGCGCGTCTTAATTTTCAGTCTCGGATGAGATAGCTCGATACGCCAATTGCGTGTATCCGGATTCGCAGGGGCTATGACGGACTCATAGCTCGGATGATGCCACCAGTCAAACTGGTAAACATCACTCAGTACCCCTGAGTAAATTTGAGGTTAAATTTATAATGCAAGTTACCGTTGAAACCACCGAAGGCCTTAAGCGCCAAATGACCATCACAGTGCCTGCTGCCAATATCGATGATGCAGTCACTAAAGAGCTACGCAATATCGCTAAGAATCGTCGTTTTGATGGTTTCCGTAAAGGTAAAGCGCCATTGAAAATGGTGTCACGTATGTACGGTGCTACCGTGCGTCAAGACGTGCTGGGCGAAGTGATGCAGCGTCACTTTATTGAAGCGATGATCCAAGAAAAAGTGAACCCAGCGGGCGCACCAACCTTTACCCCTGTAGAGAACGAAGCAGGAAAAGATCTGGTATTTAAAGCTGACTTTGAAGTGTATCCAGAGGTTGAGCTACAAGGCCTAGACGCGATCAGCGTCGAAAAGCCAAAAGCGGACGTGCAAGAAAGCGACGTTGAAGAAATGCTCACCACCTTGCGCAAGCAACAAGCGAGCTGGGTAGAAGCAGAAGGCGAAGCGAAAGATAACAGCCGTGTGACGCTGGACTTCGTCGGCACCATCGACGGTGAAGAATTTGAAGGCGGCAAAGCCGAAGGCTTCCAGCTAGAAATGGGTCAGGGTCGCATGATCCCAGGCTTTGAAGACGGTCTTGTTGGCAAAAAAGCGGGCGAAGAATTCACCATCGACGTGAACTTCCCTGAAGACTACCATGCTGAAAACTTGAAAGGAAAAGCGGCTCAGTTCGCGATTAAACTGCATCAAGTTGAAGAGCAAGAGCTGCCTGAGCTAACAGAAGAATTCGTTCAGCGCTTCGGCATTGCAGATGGCAGTGTTGAAGGCCTGAAAGCGGAAGTACGCAAAAACATGGACCGCGAACTCAAGCAAGCGATCAAAAACAAGGTAAAAGAACAAGTACTGGACGGTCTGGTTGAGCAAAACCAAATCGACGTACCGTCAGCCTTGATTGACCAAGAAATTGGCACATTGCGTCAGCAAGCGGCACAACGTTTTGGTGGCAACATGGATAGCGCTTCTCAGCTACCGCGTGAGCTATTTGAAGAGCAAGCGAAGCGTCGTGTTAGCGTCGGCCTACTGCTTGGCGAAGTGATCAAGTCTGAAGAGCTTAAAGCCGATGATGAGCGCGTTAAAGCATTGATCGAAGAAATGGCGTCTGCGTATGAAGACCCATCAGAAGTTGTCGCTTACTATGAAAAAGACGAGAAGCTGATGGAAAATATGCGTAACGTTGCGCTTGAAGAGCAAGCGATCGATGCGTTATTAGCAAAAGCAACCGTTACTGAAGCTGAAGTCGGTTTCAGTGATCTAATGAACGCTTCTCAGCAAGCGTAATTCGGATTAAAAAACGTCTGTGTTTTATTGACACTGCGTAAACGTATCTGCTTACAATGGCCCTAATGACTTGTCATTCGGGCCATTTTTTCCATCTATTGGTCGCAATGGTGATGAAGCCAATCGACGTTAGAGAGCCTTGTTTTTAAGTAAAAACTCTCGATGGATCATCAAGCTGCATACACCGATATAAGATTTTAGTGACCTGTTACAGCATTTTGTGCTAAACCTTGGTTAAGGCAAGAGTGATAACAAATTCGATTAGGGATATTACGTTATGAGCCATCAAGATAGAAATGCCATGCCACCCATTACGGACGCCCTTGTCCCTATGGTGGTGGAACAAACCTCGCGCGGTGAGCGCTCTTACGATATTTACTCTCGCCTACTCAAAGAACGCATTATCTTCCTGACAGGGCAAGTGGAAGACCAAATGGCGAACTTGATTGTGGCGCAGATGCTGTTCTTGGAATCTGAGAACCCAGAAAAAGACATTTATCTGTATATTAACTCACCAGGCGGCGTGGTGACTGCGGGGATGGCGATTTATGACACCATGCAGTTTATTAAACCGGACGTGAGCACCTTATGTACAGGCCAAGCCTGTTCGATGGGCTCTTTCCTGCTTGCGGGTGGCGCCAAAGGTAAGCGTTATTGTTTACCAAACTCGCGCGTGATGATTCACCAGCCGCTAGGGGGCTTCCAAGGCCAGGCGTCTGATATTGAAATTCATGCGCAGGAAATGATCAAAACGAAGCACCGTCTCAACACTATATTGGCTGAACATACTGGCCAGCCGATGGAAGTGATCGAGCGCGATACTGACCGTGATAATTTCATGGCGGCGCAAGAAGCGGTGGACTATGGCTTAGTTGACGCCGTATTGAGTCAACGAGACTAAACCCAATTCGCCGCAGAGCGTTGAAATGAGACAAACTTCGCTCATTAGCCAAGGCTTGATGGTTGTTGGGTCGGAAAAAGTGGCCGATTTGTTGTAAACTCAACATAAGGCAACGACGGGCAAGTGCCCCAAAGAGGTTAGCGAATGACAGACAAGCGAAAAGACGGTGGAAGCGGAAAGCTGCTTTACTGCTCATTCTGTGGTAAGAGCCAACACGAAGTTCGCAAGTTAATTGCTGGGCCATCGGTCTACATTTGTGACGAATGTGTTGACCTATGTAATGACATTATCCGTGAAGAGATCAAAGAAGTGATGCCGAAGCGTGAAGGTGATTCTTTGCCTGCGCCAAGCGAAATTCGCGAGCATCTGGACGATTATGTCATTGGCCAAGAGCAAGCCAAAAAAGTGCTTTCGGTTGCGGTATACAACCACTATAAACGCTTGCGAAACGGCGATAAAAGCGCCGAGGGCGTGGAGCTAGGTAAGAGTAATATCCTGCTGATTGGCCCCACAGGGAGTGGTAAAACACTGCTGGCTGAAACCCTCGCCCGCTTCTTGGATGTGCCATTTACGATGGCTGACGCAACGACATTAACCGAAGCCGGTTATGTGGGTGAAGACGTCGAAAATATCATCCAAAAGCTGCTGCAAAAGTGTGACTACGACGTCGCTAAAGCAGAGCGCGGCATCGTGTATATCGATGAAATCGACAAGGTGTCACGTAAATCGGATAATCCATCGATTACCCGTGATGTTTCTGGCGAAGGCGTACAGCAAGCCCTGCTTAAACTGGTCGAGGGAACGGTTGCATCGATCCCGCCACAAGGTGGACGTAAACATCCACAACAAGAGTTTCTCCAGGTTGATACCTCGAAAATTCTATTTATTTGTGGTGGTGCGTTTGCAGGACTAGACAAAGTGATAGAGCAGCGTGTTGATACCGGCTCTGGCATTGGTTTTGGCGCGCAAGTAAAAGGCGCGACTGAACGGTCAGTCGATGAGTTCTTCGGTAAAGTAGAACCAGAAGATATGGTTAAATATGGCCTGATCCCTGAGTTTATCGGCCGTTTGCCAGTGACTGCTGTGCTTAGAGAGCTTGACGAAGACGCACTCGTACAGATTTTGCGTGAGCCAAAAAATGCCATCACCAAACAATACAGTGCGCTGCTTGAGCTGGATGGTGTCGAGCTTGAGTTCCGTGATGACGCCCTACGTGCGATCGCCAAAAAAGCGATGACCCGCAAAACAGGTGCACGAGGTTTGCGTTCGATTGTGGAATCTGTGCTGCTAGATACTATGTATGATCTGCCATCCATGAAAGGGGTGACCAAGGTCGTCATTGATGACTCAGTGATCCGAGGCGAATCCGCACCTCTATTGATGTATGAGCACACTGAGAATCAAGCCGCAGGCGGTGAATAACGCTTTCACTTGTTTTATCAGCGATAAAGAAAAAAGGGAGTTATCACTCCCTTTTTTATTTTCTGACGGTTGAGCCGTTGAAACCTGTCCAACAGACCCCATATACTCTTAATCAGATTGAACGGAAGAGAGAAGCATATGAACTTGGAGCGTTCCGAGCGCATTGACATTCCGGTGCTGCCACTTCGGGATGTGGTGGTTTATCCTCACATGGTGATCCCGCTCTTTGTGGGAAGGGAAAAGTCGATACGCTGCCTTGAAGCGGCGATGGACAACGATAAGCAGATTCTATTGGTGGCGCAAAAAGATGCGGCAACCGATGACCCAAGTATCTCAGATTTATATACCGTTGGTACGGTAGCAACCATCCTACAGCTTCTTAAACTTCCAGATGGAACGGTAAAAGTTCTGGTCGAAGGGATGCAGCGTGCAAGTATTGACCAGTTTAGTGAAGACGATTTCTTCACCGCGCAAGCTGATTATCTGACCACGCCAAGTTTGGATGAGCGCGAGCAAGAAGTCCTGGTACGGACGGCGATCAGCCAGTTTGAAGGCTTTATTAAGCTCAATAAAAAGATTCCGCCGGAAGTACTGACGTCGCTAAATGGGATTGAAGAGGCGGCCCGTCTCGCCGATACCATTGCGGCCCATATGCCGCTTAAGCTTGAAGATAAGCAACAAGTTCTTGAGCTTGTTGATATTTCCGAGCGTCTGGAATATCTGATGACGATGATGGAATCTGAGATTGACTTGCTGCAAGTCGAAAAGCGGATCCGTGGTCGCGTCAAAAAACAGATGGAAAAAAGCCAGCGCGAGTATTATCTCAACGAGCAAATGAAAGCCATCCAGAAAGAACTGGGTGAGCTAGACGATGCGCCGGATGAGTTTGAAACGCTGAAGCAGAAAATCGAAGAATCAAAAATGCCGCAGGAAGCACGGGAAAAAACCGAGCAAGAACTGCAAAAGCTTAAAATGATGTCGCCGATGTCTGCCGAAGCCACAGTGGTACGCAGTTATATTGACTGGATGATCAGCGTACCTTGGGCGAAACGCTCGAAAGTGAAGAAAGATTTAGCGCGCGCTGAAGAAGTATTGAATGCCGATCATTACGGCCTTGAGCGTGTCAAAGACCGGATTTTGGAGTATCTTGCGGTTCAAAACCGGATGAAAAAACTAAAAGGTCCGATTCTTTGTTTAGTCGGTCCTCCGGGGGTCGGTAAAACGTCTTTGGGGCAATCTATCGCTCGGGCGACGGGACGTAAATATACCCGTATGGCACTGGGCGGGGTTCGCGATGAAGCGGAAATCCGAGGTCACCGTCGTACCTACATCGGTTCGTTGCCCGGTAAATTGATCCAGAAAATGTCAAAAGTTGGCGTGCGTAACCCACTATTTTTGTTGGATGAGATCGATAAAGTCTCCTCTGACATGCGTGGCGATCCTTCCTCTGCGTTGTTAGAAGTGTTGGATCCCGAACAAAATAACGCCTTCAACGATCATTACTTAGAAGTGGACTATGACCTTTCTGATGTAATGTTTGTAGCAACATCGAACTCGATGAATATCCCTGGTCCATTGTTGGATCGGATGGAGGTGATTCGTCTATCGGGTTACACCGAAGATGAAAAATTGAATATTGCCAAGCGTCATTTAGTGGATAAACAAGTTTCACGGAATGGTTTGAAGCCGCACGAGATCACTATCGAAGACTCGGCGATTATCGGCATTATTCGTTACTACACTCGTGAAGCGGGCGTGCGTAATCTAGAGCGTGAAATTTCTAAGCTGTGCCGTAAAACGGTTAAAGAAATTTTGCTCGATAAAGATCTAACGCAAGTCACGGTCACCAATGACAATCTATCCGACTATTTGGGTGTGCGTCGCTTCGATTATGGTAAAGCCGATGAGCAAAATCGTATCGGTCAAGTTACCGGTCTCGCTTGGACCGAAGTGGGCGGTGATCTGTTAACGATTGAAACCGAGTCCATGCCTGGTAAAGGTAAACTGACACATACCGGCTCATTGGGTGATGTGATGCAAGAATCGGTGCAAGCGGCCATGACAGTTGTGCGTAGCCGAGCCGATAAGTTGGGGATTAATAGCGACTTCTATGAAAAGCGTGACATCCATGTGCACGTTCCAGAAGGTGCGACACCGAAAGACGGCCCCAGCGCGGGCATCGCGATGTGTACAGCTTTGGTCTCAAGCCTCACGGGTAACTCAGTGCGCTCCGACGTGGCGATGACTGGCGAAATCACGCTGCGCGGCGAAGTGCTTCCGATTGGTGGATTGAAAGAGAAGCTGCTAGCGGCACGGCGCGGTGGGATCAAAACGGTGGTGATTCCAAAAGAAAATGAGCGTGACTTGGAAGACATTCCAGCCAATGTGAAAGAAGAATTATCGATTCATCCAGTACGATGGATTGATGACGTGTTAACCATTGCATTAGTGAATAATCCGCTTGGGATTGAGCTAGTTGACGCTGAAAAGAGTGACATGCAGCAAAATTAAGCAACGTAAAACGCTGACAGACCGCAAAAGGCTTGTCAGCGTTTTTTTTGCTCGCTAACGTTGCTCTGGCGTACTGTCTGCATGGGGCAGGCAGTTGCTTACAACGTCTTGCGTCGACAAAGCGTCTGTTATTGAAACCGCAATGCGCATAGGATTTGCGGAGAAGTTATTTAAGGGGATGAAAAAGTGAATAAGTCGGAACTGATTGATCATATTGCAGAGAGTGCTGATATTTCTAAAGCCTCGGCGGGGCGAGCACTGGATGCGTTCGTAGACTCTGTCTCTGACACACTCAAGTCAGGTGATCAAGTCGCACTCGTCGGTTTTGGTACCTTCTCAGTGCGCGAACGTGCCGCACGTAAGGGGCGCAACCCGCAAACCGGTGCTGAAATTGATATCGCTGCTGCAAAAGTACCGGGCTTTAAAGCCGGTAAAGCGTTAAAAGACGCGGTAAACGAGTAATTATCACGTGAGGTCGTGCCGAATTATTCGCGTTTGACAGGGTGTTGGAGCTGCAAAGCCACTAACAACCGCGTATAATTCGGTGCACAAGAGCGTAAAGGCGCATCAAAAGATGCGCCTTTTTAGTTGAAAAACAACCAGTCCAAACCAGTTGGAGTACCGGCCCGTTATGATGGAACGTATACGCGAAGGCACCAATAGTCTTCCGGTTAAGATCATTTTAAGCCTTATTATCTTTTCCTTTGCTTTTGCCGGTGTCGGTAGTTATCTGGCCGGTGGATCCACACCGCCTGCTGCAACCGTCGGTGATAAAGAAATTAGCCGAGCGGAACTGGATCGCGCGTATCAAAATGAGCGTGCACGCATGCAGCAACAAGCGGGCGAGCAATTCAATCAGCTTCTCGGTAACCCCGAATACGTAAAACGTTTTCGCCAAAATATTCTTGATCGTATGGTGAATGACTTGCTTTTAGAGCACGAAGCCAGTGAATTAGGATTACGCGTCAGTGACGCACAAGTGAAAGCGGCGATCCGTGCCATGCCTCAATTCCGTCAGGCGGGTCAGTTTAATAACGAGCGTTATCAAGCGGCATTGCGTCAAACCGGTATGAGTGCAGATGAATTTGCTAACTATATGCGCACGGATTTAATGCGCCAGCAGTTGGTCAATGGCTTACAAACAACCGCATTCGTATTACCTAGCGAACTGGAAAGCTTATACCGTCTCGAAGCACAGAGCCGTGAAGTGCGCACTTTAACCTTGCCAGTTGAGGACTTTGCCAACCAGGTGTCGTTAACGGATGAGGAGCTGGAAGCCTATTACCAAGCGAATCGTGATGATTATATTCAACCACGTATGGTGAAAGTCGCGTATGTGGAATTAACCGGTGAAGGGCTAGCCAGTGATATTCAAGTCACGGATGAAGACATTGCCACTTACTACCAAGACAACCAATCTCAGTATGGCTCACAAGAGCGCCGTAAGGTTAGCCACATCTTAATTGAAGGAACAGGAGACGACGCCAAAGCTCGTGCTCAACAAGCGTTAGATCGCCTCAATCAAGGTGAAGCGTTTGCGACCTTGGTCAAGGAAGTTTCTGATGACACCTTTAGTGCCGAGCAAAACGGATCATTGGATTGGATTGAACCCGGTGTGATGGATCCTGCGTTTGAAAAAGCCGCTTACGCACTGGCGCAAAAAGGCGATATTAGTGGCTTAGTTAAATCTGATTTCGGCTATCATATCATTCGCTTAGATGATATTGACCCAGCCGATGTTACGCCATTGTCTGACGTAAAAGACGACATTCGTCTTGCTCTGCAACAAGAGCAAGCGGCGGATCGTTTCTATGCACAGTCAACGCAACTGGCTGAAGTGGCGTTTGAAGAGGCGAATGGCCTTGAGCCAGCCGCAGAGGCGGTGAATGCGAAGGTGCAGTTTACGGATTACTTTGCGCTCGATAATGCCCAAGGCTTAATGGCGCGCCCTCAAATCCAGCAAGCGCTTGATAGCTATGATGTGCGTGAAAATGGCCTTAACTCTGAGCTGATTGAGCTGTCAGGTGAGCACGCGATTGTGGTGCGTCTCGACGACGTGAAGCCTGAAAAGCAATTGAGTTTTGCCGAAGTAAAAGACCAGGTGCAGGCGACGCTCGCGGCAGAAAAAGGCCGTCAGCAGGCGCAAGAAAAAGCGGACCAATTGGTCGCGCAACTTGAGCAGACCGGTACGCTAGATCAGGGTGATTATGTGTTCAGTGATGCGCAAGTGATCAATCGTGTTTCTCAGCAGCAAGCGGTGTCGGAGCTCGCTTTCTCGTTGCCTCAGCCTAACGATACAGGCGCAAGTTATGGGGTAACGCAGAACCGTCAGGGCGATATTGTGGTGGTTGCGCTGGATAACGTGATTAACCCTGCGATGCCAGACATTAGCCCACAAAGCCAAATGGCGGATCGCGTTGCACGTGCGATGAGCAATATGTCTTTGTCTGCCACACTCGAAGCGCTGCGTGAGCAAGTGGATGTGACTTATGCAGAGGTTGACGCACAACAATAAGCGAGTGTAGTGAGCGTTTAAACGCGAGAAAGCGCTCAGCGTGAGCGCTTAACAGGATCGCAGAGAGTTAGACGTCTCTCGCATTGGTTTGTGTGAAAATAGAAAAACGACGCTAGGATTTTGTCCTGCGTCGTTTTTCTGTTTGCGGGGACATGAAAAGGCGCAAGCAGTGATTTACCGTGTCGGCGATATTGATGACATGGAGATCAAAAATGAAACACCTACTATCCAGTATTCTATTTGTGTTGGCACTGGTGACTGCGCCCACGGTGCTAAGCGCCAGTCAAGATGCGTCTCAGTCCTCTGAACAGGTTGAGGCGCGCTCGGTGGATATTAACACTGCCAGTGTACAAATCCTCTCAGAGCAGCTCCGCGGTATTGGCCCTGCCAAAGCGAAAGCCATCGTCGACTATCGCCAGAAACACGGAAAGTTCGCCTCACCAGACGATTTAGTCGAAGTAAAAGGCATTGGCGCATCGACATTGGAGAAAAACCGCGACCGGATTAACGTGTCGTCATAGTGATGGAGAGTTCAGCGCAAAGGCGTCACCGTCTTTGCGCGAATAATCCTTGTGTCTGCCGGCCGGAATGCACACAATGAAATCTGGTTGTAGGAAAGTAGCAGGACGCAATGACTCACAAACAAAGTCACTTTTTTGCTCATCTTGCCCGGATGAAGCTGATTTACCGTTGGCCTTTGATGCGCAATGTTTCCGTCGAAAATATCTCTGAGCACAGTTTACAAGTCGCGTTTGTCGCCCACGCGTTAGCGCTTATTCACAATAAACGTTTTGAAGGGCAGTACCAGCCAGAACGTATTGCGGTACTGGCGATGTTTCATGACTGTAGCGAAGTCATCACAGGCGATTTACCCACCCCGGTCAAATACTTTAATCCGTCGATTGCCGCTGAATATAAAAAAATCGAGAAAATGGCGGAGAAAAAGTTGATCGCCATGCTGCCGCCAGAGCTGCAGGATGAATACAGCGGGTTGATTGATTCAGACCATATTGATCCAGATGATTATTTGTTGGTGAAACAAGCGGATATTTTATGTGCTTACTTAAAGTGTCTGGAAGAAATCGCTGCCGGTAATCATGAATTTGAGCAAGCTAAGAAGCGACTTGAAGCATCACTAGAAAAGCGTCGTTCGCCAGCCACCGATTACTTTATGGCCACCTTCGTGGATAGCTTCACCTTATCGCTGGATGAGATCAGTGACGATGGATTTTGAACTACCAGATACCTGGCAAACACGCCAGATGAGCAATGAGAACAAGAAGCGCCGTCATGATAAGCGTACCGTTTATCAGCGTGACCGTGCGCGTATTTTACATTCAGCCGCATTTCGCCGCTTACAAGCCAAAACACAGGTGTTGGGGGCTGAGCATAGCGACTTTTATCGCACCCGTTTAACCCACTCGCTCGAGGTGTCACAAATTGGCACCGGCATTGTTGCGCAGCTTAAAGAAAGACAGCCTGAGTTTCGGCCACTTTTACCGTCCACTGGGCTGATGGAAAGCTTATGTCTTGCCCATGACATTGGCCACCCGCCATACGGGCACGGTGGTGAAGTGGCATTAAATTATATGATGCGAAACGACGGTGGCTTCGAAGGCAATGCCCAGACATTTAGGATCGTGACGCTGCTTGAACCTTATACCCAACATCATGGCATGAACTTGGCGCGTCGTACTTTGCTGGGCGTAATGAAATACCCCGCGTTTATTAGCGCCGCACACAATGGTTCACAGCCAACGCCTGTCAGCGACTTTCGTCATCTCAAAGCGCGTGATTGGCAACCTGCTAAAGGTATTTATGATCATGACAGTGTACGCCGAAACTGGGTACTTGAGCCGTTCAGTGCCGCCGATCGGGCGTTATTTTTGACGTTCAGAGACAACACGCCTGCTGACCAGCATCGCAAGACGCGTTATAAGTCGTTGGATTGCTCCATTATGGAGTTAGCGGATGACATCGCTTATGGTGTCCATGATCTGGAAGATGCAATTGTGATGGGATTGGTCACCCGTGAGCAGTGGCAAGAGGCCGTGGCAAGTTATATCGCTGAATGCGGCGATCCTTGGTTAGAAGCCAATATTGGTGAACTGAGCGAACAAATGTTCGGTCCTCCGTATGAGCGCAAAGATGCGATCGGGGCCTTGGTCAACACCTTATTAACCTCCGTCGAGGTGGCCCCGACGGTTCAAGATGGTACCTACCGCTTTACGTCTCCTTTGTTAGCCTGGAACGCCTATCTAACCGAGGTGATGGCTGGCGTGCTGGAGGTACTGAAGCGATTTGTCAGTGAATTTGTCGTGAAGCAGCCTGAGCTTCAGGTGGTTGAGTATAAAGGTCAGCAATTGGTGATGGAGTTGTTTGACGCCTTTGCCTCTGATCCCGAGCGCCTGTTGCCTAAAGACTATCGACAAGATTGGTTAACAGCACAAACCGCAGGGGAGTCGGGCATGCGCGTGATTGCCGATTACTTATCGTCGATGACAGACAGTTTTGCTCAGAAGCTACACAGCACCATGTTTACCGCCGCGAGTAACGGTCCTTTGTACGCTATTCGCTAGGACGGGGATGATTGGATGATGCCGGCATAAAGGCAAGCTGGCGTTCGATCATCGCCTCAAAGCTTGTGAGTAAGGGCTGATAATGTTCACGATCACCACTTAACTCACTCAGTGCAGCAAATCCGGCCTCAAGGGTCGAAAGGGCCCCTAGCTTACTACTTTTGCGGATGGTGTATTGGCTCGGTGGCATGGTGGTAATCTTGACTGTGGGTAAATCATGGAGATTCTTTGATAACTGATACAGTTTGTAAGCTTTTTTCCATGTTCCGTCGAGTAATATGATCCCCCATGGTATCTCGCGGCCGCTTTCTTTGGCTGATGCTAATGGCTTGGTCAGCGATGATAGAGCGATAGCATGCTCGCCCGGATATAACACTGCATAGCGGCGCTGGGACCGTGCGAGCCTTTCATTCAGCGCGCGGTGCTCGCTAAAATCTTCTCCTATCCAACGCTCACAATGCTCTAATGCTAACGCGAGTAAACAAGCACTGTTTTTCGGGTGCGAGACTTCATCGGGATGCTGCAAGATAATCACCGGGATTGTATTGGTGATTGGTGTAATGGCATCGCATACGCAAATGGCTTTCGCTTTATGGCAAGATGAGCAGTATCGAGACATGATGGTCACTGTTTAATAACGGAATCAAGCAGCGTTTTACCGCTGCTTGATAATAAACGCAAGGTCGATTAAGCCGTTAGGTAGCTTGGCTATAACCGCAGAGAAAACGCTCAAAACGACTGATTGCCATTTCCAAATCATCCACCCGCGGGAGCGTGACTAACCGAAAATGGTCCGGCTGTTGCCAGTTAAAGCCGGTGCCGTGCACCATGAGGACTTTTTCTTGCAACAAAAAGTCGAGCATCAGCTTTTCGTCGTTATGGATGTTGTAGCGCTTGGTGTCGATTTTAGGAAACAAATACAATGCTCCCTTGGGTTTTTTACAACTGACACCAGGGATCTGATTGATCAGCTCATAGGCTTTGTCGCGCTGCTCCAGTAATCGACCGCCCGGCAGGATCAATTCGTTAATGCTTTGATAGCCGCCGAGCGCAGTTTGAATCGCATGCTGCATCGGTACGTTGGCACACAGGCGCATCGACGCCAGCATTTCAAGCCCATCGATATAACCACGCGCATGCTGTTTGGGCCCGGTCACTAGCATCCAACCGGCACGAAAACCACAGACTCGATACGCTTTAGACAAACCGTTAAAGGTCAAACAAAGCACATCGGGAGCGAGGGTAGCGATAGAATAATGCTGCGCCCCATCATAGAGAATTTTATCGTAAATCTCGTCGGCAAAAATGATCAAATTATGCTGGCGGGCCAGCTCGACAACCTGCAACAAAAAGTCACGGCTATAGACGGCGCCGGTCGGGTTATTGGGGTTAATCAGCACCAGTCCGCGAGTCTTTGGCGTGATTTTGCGCTTGATATCGTCTAAATCTGGATACCAATCAGACTCCTCATCACACAGATAGTGGACCGGATTACCGCCTGATAACGATGCTGCGGCTGTCCAAAGGGGATAATCCGGCGAGGGCACGAGTAGCTCATCGCCATTATTCAGTAACGCTTGCATGGCCATGACGATCAGTTCGGAGGCGCCATTGCCCAGGTAGACATCTTCGACATCCAGATCCATCAAGCCGCGCTTTTGGTAGTGCTGTACAACGGCTTTTCGGGCTGAATAAAGGCCTTTCGAATCACAATATCCTTGCGAGGTCGGCAAATTCCGAATCACATCGACCAGGATTTCGTCTGGGGCATCAAAACCAAACGGCGCAGGGTTGCCGATATTGAGCTTTAAAATCCGGTGGCCTTCCTCTTCCAGGCGTTTGGCTTCTTTCATCACTGGACCGCGAATGTCATAACAGACATTATCCAGCTTGGCGGACATACCGATTGGTTGCATTACCCTTCCTGTCAATCAAAGGTGAAAATTGTTATTAGGCTTTTTAAGTAACTTACACTATTTCTCACCCTCTTCGAAAGATGGTTGATCGATTTGATCAGTATTGGTTGAATCGAGTGCTGTTTCGCTTGTGTCGGCAAAAAATCAGCCAATTTTAACCGAAGACTGATCTAGCGCATATTTGTCTTATGCCCTGACAGGTTAGACTGACAAGCAAGAATAACGTGCTACATAAATAGCAGCAGGTACAGACTTGCGAATAGGACTGCCGCCTAGGCGGTTGGAGGATGTCGTGACTACCTTGATTCAAGCGGCCAATCACTTGCAAAGCCAGTTGGCGATCAGTCAAGCGCCAACACAGTTGCAAACCGATTTTACTTGGCCAGGAGATTTATCACCGATTGCGTGGCTAGACGCCCAGCCTGTCTACCCGAAAAGCTATTGGCAGTCGCGTGATGGCCGGGAAGAGGTGCTAGTACTGGGCGCTTGTCGTCAGTTTACGCAAATTCAGCAGGCGCAGGCTAGCTTATTACCCGAGCAGCGAATCTGGGGATGCGTTGCGTTTGATGATACACCAGGCAGTGGTGATTTCTTTCTTCCCGTGGTGGAGCTTATTCGTCGCGATAAGCAGTGGCAGCTTTGTGTCAATCTTATCGCTGAAACCGACAGCCAAGCTATTCTCAGCCAAATTATCTGGCAAGGCCGACCCCTCGCGCCGATGGCTGGACGGATCCGTCAAGAAGTACATACCCCAAACCATCATCAATGGTGTCACTCGGTGACGCATGCATTGTCAAACATGGCCCACACTGAGCTGAAAAAAGTGGTGCTTGCGCGGCAAACCCGTTTAACCTTGGACGGGGCGGTGAGCGGTGGACAGCTTCTTAGCCACAGCCAACAACATAACAGCGAGAGTTTCCATTTTCTGTTCGCAACGGGACCTGAAGATGCTTTTGTCGGATCGACCCCAGAGCGACTCTATCGGCGTCGAGATTGTCGCGTGACCACAGAAGCGGTCGCGGGCACCGTACGTCGCGGCGCGAGCTTTAGTGAAGATCATCATCTCGGTGAGTGGTTGCTAAACGACAGTAAAAACGTTCATGAGAATCAGTTGGTCGTTGATGATATTTTTGCCGGCTTACGGCGTCATTCGTTAACGATTACCGTTGATCCTGAACCCCATTTGATTGTGCTCCGTCATCTTCAGCATTTGCGTCGTCGTATTAGTGCCATCGTTGGTCCTGGTGTCGATGACAGTGTGATCTTGGGCGCGCTTCAACCGACTGCTGCGGTGGCGGGACTTCCTCGTGATACGGCCCGCGCGTTTCTCGCCGAACAAGGGATCACACGCGGTCGTTACAGTGGAGCCGTGGGCTATATTTCACAACGTGAAAGCCAATTTTGTGTGGCGATCCGAAGCGCGCAATTGACCGATAATACGGTGGATTTATTTGCGGGAGCAGGAATTGTTCCCGGCTCTGATCCTGAGGCTGAGTGGCAAGAGTTAGATAACAAACTGACGACCATGCGTCAGTGTCTCCCTTATCGTCATGCCCACGAGCACGACGACGCCATTGTTGGAGTGTGTTAATGTCGCTGACACTCACGCATATATGGGCCGAAACCCTTATCGACGAGTTATCGCGCTCGGGCGTCAAACATATTTGTATTGCCCCAGGATCGCGATCGACGCCGCTCACACTGGCCGCCGTGAAACAAAGTCAGCATCCCCAGCGTCCGGTGACCTTACATTGTCACTTTGATGAACGTGGTCTTGGTTATCTTGCCTTAGGCCTAGCCAAAGCCGGACAGGCACCGGTGGCGGTGATTGTCACTTCCGGAACCGCGGTGGCGAATTGTTTGCCTGCAGTAGTCGAGAGCGGATTAACCGGTGAACCATTAATTATTCTGTCTGCAGATCGTCCGTTTGAATTGGTCGATTGCGGGGCGAACCAAGCGATTGTGCAGCGCGATCTGTTTTCGTCCCATGTTACTGCCCAACTGGATTTACCTACGCCAGACGCGGGGATGCCACTGAGTGCTTTATTGACCAAGGTGGATCAAGCGCTTGCCCATCAAGCGGCATGTGGTGGCAGTGTGCATATTAATTGCCCGTTTCGAGAGCCATTCTATGGCGAACGAGATGCAGCGCTTGAGGCTGAGATCCGTGCGCCGATTGCTAACTGGTATCAAAGCCAACAAAGCTATATGCGCCATCATGGACGGTTTTCTACGTCGATGGAGCAAGATAGCCTCCCGCCCTGTTTGCCATCCGAGCGCCGCGTAAAAACGGTGATTGTGGCGGGTGCGCTGCCGCACGGATTATCAGCATCGGTTAACCGCTTAGCCGCAGCGCTGAATGCGGTGGTATTAGCCGACCCGCAATCGGGCATCACGAGCACAGCACCTGGCTACGATCTTTGGTTAAACCATCCCAACTTGCAGACGCAGTTGTCTCAGGCGCAATGGGTGATCCAGCTCGGCGGGCGTTTAGTGTCAAAACGCTTGGGACAATGGTTGGCGCAAACCTCGGCGCAATATTGGTTGGTGACGGATAATGCGCAGCCACTTGATCCTCATCATCGAGCGGTTGAACAGTGTGTTGTCGACAAGCGCCACTGGTCGTTATGGCTTGATGCACTGACTGACCAGGTGAGTGCGGCGTGCTCAACGTCTGAAGAGCTCACTGCGTCGGCGGACTCGCCCCTTGTTTGGCAACAAACATTGACGAATGAGGCGAGAGCACAGATGGAGAAAGCGACTGACAGGCTCTCTCCCTCATTGCTGTCAGAGCATCGCTTATTTCAACAATTACCCACGATGCTTCCCGAGGACGTCGATATTTTTATCGGCAACAGCCTAGCGATTCGTTTGGCGGATATTTGGTCGCAATTTGGCGCCTATCCGGTGTTTGCCAATCGCGGTGCGTCAGGCATTGACGGGCTATTTGCCTGCGCTGCAGGCGTTCAGCGATGCCGACGTCAGCCGATGCTGGTGGTGCTTGGCGACACGAGCGCGCTTTACGATCTTAATAGTCTTGCGCTATGGCGTGAGACGGCTGCCCCGGCAGCCATGCTTATCCTCAATAACAATGGCGGCGGCATTTTTGATTCCTTGCCAGTCGATCCGCAGCTTTGTGACGCCTATTATCGCATGCCGCACGGTCTGCGCTTTGAGCAGGTTGCCGCGCAATTTTCCTTGAACTATCAACAACCAACCTGCGAATCTGATCTCGCGGCTGCGCTCGTCCAAGCGTTTAATACACCAGGGACTGATGTGATTGAAGTGGTGACGCCCGCGGGTGAAGCGGGGAAAATCTTAACAGAGCAACTTGCCAATATGGCAGCGCAGGAGGGGTGATGCTGGGGTATCAGCAGGGGGGCAAGGTGGACGGTCCCAAGGTGGTTTTTTTGCACGGTTTGCTGGGGAGTCAACAAGATTGGCAAGGTGTTACCTCGCGCTTAAAAGCCTGTCACTGGCTCTGTCTTGATTTACCCGGCCATGGTGACAGTGTTGATTGTCCAAGCGTTGATTTTGCCACTACTGTCGACGCGGTGCGCCAGACCTGTGACCAGGTGTGGGGTAATCAGCCAGCGTATTTAGTGGGGTATTCGCTTGGTGCGCGCATCGCGATGCATTTAGCCACCGCGTATCCAGCTCGTTGGCAGGGCGTATTCCTCGAAGCGGGACACCCTGGTTTACTGCATCGCCATGAACGTCATCAACGGTTGGCCCACGATCAAGCCTGGGCTCAGCGCTTTACGCATGAGCCGCTCTCGATGGTATTAAACGATTGGTATCAGCAATCGGTGTTTCAATCCCTTGATGCGACGCAGCGCGCCAAACTGATGACAGTGCGTGGTGACAACCATGGGCCCGCGATTGCCGCTATGCTCGATGCCACATCGCTCGGTCGGCAAGCTGATCTGCGTCCCGCATTAGGTGATGCGTTGCGACAAGGGTTGTCGATTGACTACCTTTGTGGGGAGCAAGATCCTAAGTTTATCTCGTTGGCCCACTCGCTACAGCGCACAACCGGGATCCCCTTCACTTTGATAAAAGGGGCGGGACATAATTGTCATTGGGCCAATCCGTCGTCGTTTGTGCAGGTGCTATCAGATAACGACCGGTTATCAGCGTAACGATTTTTATCTTCCAATTTTCGGGGCCTTGTACCCCATCAACCAATTAAGGGGAAAGCCATGGCTGTAACGCCGGGAATGACCGAACAAGAACTGTATGCACCCATTGACTGGATGCCGACTGAACTAACGTTTAGCGATATTTTGTATCACAAATCTGCCGATGGTATTGCGCGTATCACCATTAACCGCCCTCAGGTTCGTAATGCGTTTCGTCCGCAAACCGTTAAAGAAATGATGCAAGCGCTCGCCGATGCGCGCTATGACAGTCGAGTAGGCGTGATCATTCTGACCGGTTTAGGCGAAAAAGCATTTTGCTCTGGGGGCGATCAATCGGTACGTGGTGATTATGGCGGCTATCAAGACGACGAAGGCACTCATCACCTGAATGTGCTCGACTTCCAGCGTCAGATCCGCACCTGCCCCAAACCTGTGATTGCTGCGGTTGCCGGTTATGCTGTCGGTGGTGGTCATGTTCTGCATATGATGTGTGATCTAACCATCGCGGCCGATAACGCCCAATTTGGTCAAACAGGCCCCAAAGTAGGCAGTTTCGACGGCGGCTGGGGGGCCTCTTATATGGCGCGGATTGTGGGGCAGAAAAAAGCGCGTGAAATCTGGTTCCTTTGCCGTTTTTACAATGCGCAAGAAGCGTTGGACATGGGACTGGTCAACACAGTGGTGCCCTTGGACGAGCTCGAGCGAGAGACCGTACGCTGGTGTCGCGAGGTGCTGCAGCATAGCCCAATGGCATTGCGGTGTTTAAAAGCGGCACTCAATGCCGATTGCGATGGTCAAGCAGGGCTTCAAGAATTAGCCGGCAACGCCACCATGATGTTTTACATGACCGACGAAGGGCAAGAAGGGCGAAATGCCTTTAACGAGAAACGTCGGCCAGAGTTTGATCGTTTCCCACGCAACCCATAGAGGTCTTTATGAGACAGGCACGGATATATCAATACACCTTGCCGGTCACTGCCGGTCTATTTTTACGTGACCAGCGTTTAACCCAGCGTGAAGGCTTGGTGGTGGAATTAAGCGAAGGCGCACAACGCGGGTGGGGCGAAATTGCCCCTTTGCCTGGATTTAGTCAGGAAACCTTCGCCGAAGCACGGCACGCTCTGATTGCCGCGACTGCTGTTTGGTGTGATCACCGTAATATCGCCATGCCCCAATTGCCACCTTCGGTTGCATGGGGGTTAAGCATTGCCCAAGCGGAATTGGATCAACGCTTGCCGACCCCGTCCTCGTTTCAGACGGTGCCCGTGTGTACCGGGGATCCGGATGCGCTATTCGCCGCACTGGGACATGTGTCGGGTGGCCCGCACTCGGGTGGCCCGCACTCGGATGGCCCGCACTCGGAGGACCCATCCGATGAAGCCAAAGTTAAAGTGGGTGAGTATGAAGTGGCGCGTGATCGCTTAATGGTGACCACGTTGCTCGATGCCATTCCTCACCTTAGGTTGCGTCTTGATGCTAACCGTCGTTGGCGGCCTGAACAATTTGCGGCCTTTTGGTGTGGTCTGAGTCAGGCGCATCAAGCGCGAATAAGCTGGATTGAAGAGCCCTGTTGTGATCCTTATCAGTCTCTTGCTCAAGCAGAGGCATTAGGGGTGCCATTAGCATGGGATGAAACCTTGCGAGATAGCGACGACACAGGGTTAAAAGAAAGTGATCATGTAAGGACTTGGGTGATCAAACCAACAATGATGGGTGATTTCGCGCAGGTGAATCAATCCGTTACACGCGCACACGCACTCGGTAAAATAGCCGTTATTAGCTCATCACTTGAAACCAGCTTGGGACTGACGCAATTATCGCGCGTTGCCAGCTCGCTCACCCCGAATGTTGTGCCTGGGCTCGATACCTTGTGCGTGTTTGAACAACAGCTGGATCGAACCTGGCCTGGCGCCAATCAGCCTTTGATTCCACTCGATGACCAGCCGTTAATTTGGGTCAATACCTTGTGACGTCGCCATGCTTTGCTTTTAACACCTGGCCGTGGCGTTACTGGGCGGCTGACGCGCCTGATGCCATCGCGATAGATAGCGAGACCCCCCTCACATGGCAGGCGTTGCGTGCTTTAGTCGATGCCCAGCAGCGGACGTTCAATGATGCGCCAATGGTGGTATTAAATAGCCACGATGCCCTGCAGTCTTTGGTGGTCACCTTGTTGGCTGCTTGGCAAGCCGGTAAACAAACCTTGGTATTAAATAAGGCATTAAGTGCGGATGTACAAACGGCAGTGCTCGATAATCTAGGTCCTTTTCAATGGGCCCACGCTCACCAATCGGTGCCTGACGCGCAATCGGCACGCAATATGGCGCCTTGGCATATCGACATGCCGTTAACCCTTACTTTGACGTCAGGATCGACTGGCGCGCCCAAAGCGGTGGTACACGGCGCGCGTCAGCATCTTGCCAGTGCTGCCGGTCTGACAAAGCGGTTACCGTTTACAGGCGTCCGTGCCTCTCAAGCGCCGGATCGTTGGTTGCTTTCTTTACCGCTTTATCACGTCTCTGGTCTTGCCATTGTGTGGCGTTGGTTGTTAGCCGGGGGGGAGCTTGGCATTTATCCATGTCGAGGCGAGCATTTAGTCAATGCGTTAAAACGGGTGACCCATGCATCTCTAGTCCCAACCCAGCTCTATCGTGTCTTGCCCGCATTGAAGGACGAGGCCGAAGCTCGGCGTTTGGCCCATGTATTATTAGGTGGTGCGGCGATCCCTACCGCTTTAACCCAAGACGCCGAAGCGATGGGCATTGCCTGCTGGTGCGGCTATGGTATGACGGAAACGGCATCAACCGTGACGTTAAAGCGTGCCGATGGTCAAGATGATGTCGGCGCGCCGCTGCCTTATCGTGATGTGCAGATACGTGACGATGGTGAGATTATCCATCGTGGTGAGACGTTAGCTTTGGGATATTGGCAAGCGGGCCAGCTAAACCCCTTAAATGTCGAGCAAGGCCTTGCGTCGCGGGATCTCGGCCGTTGGCAGACCCGGCAGGCGGTGTCGGTACTACGCGTTGTCGGACGTCTAGATAATCAATTTATTTGCGGCGGCGAGAATGTTCAACCTGAAGCGATCGAAGCGCATTTACAGCGGTTGAAAGGCGTGACGCAAGCGATGGTTGTCCCGATTGTTGATCGCGAATTCGGTCATCGCCCACTAGCCATTGTGCAGAGCGCGAGCCCTTTTTCGCCCCGAGTGTTGGCCGAGCATTGTGCCTCACTGGCGCCGTATCAGCGCCCGGCACATTACCTTTGTTGGCCTGAGACGCAACAAGACGGCCAAATCAAACCGTCTCGTCACGCTTTGGCCCAATGGGCGCAAGCTTATATGAAGGGTTAAGCGTTATCTTCTTGGAGGCGAATCACTTCGTCACGCAAATAGTCAGCATTTGCTTGCTCAGGTTCAACCGCTGGCCCGGCGGCAACCGTCACCTTAGACCAAAACCGTTTTGGAAGCTTTAACATCGCTTTGCCGCCATGGCGGCTGAAGTAACTGCCCCACAATCCTTGCAATGCAAGGGGCACAACGGGGACAGGTGAGCGTTGCAATATCATGTCCATACCCCGGCGGAACTGATCAACCTCCCCATCATAAGTAAGGTGTCCTTCAGGGAAAATGAGCACGACTTCGCCATTATCCAGCGCACGTTGGATCTCATTCATCGCGGTACGAATTGTGCGGCCACGATGACTAATGGGGATCACTTTTGAGGTGCGGAAAAACCAATGGAGAACCGGGATCTTGTATAAGTCTTCAAACATCACAAAGCGTATAGGGCGATGACAGGCGCCCGCGAGTAAAGGGGCATCCATATAACTGACATGATTACAAATCAGCAGTGCGCCCCCTTTTTCGGGAATATGGTGCAGATCTTTGTGCGTCACACGGTATAAGGTGTGCGTGATCATCCAGGTAAAAAAGCGTAGAGCAAAAATAGGCACGAGCTTACTGACGTAAAGCGCGACCACTAGATTGAGTAAGGTGAGCAACAGGAAAAATTCCGCAATCGAGATCTCAACGACCACCAACATGGTGATCCCCAGTATGGCACTGGCCACCATAAACAAGGCATTAAAGATATTGTTCGCGGCAATCACACGCGCACGTGCGGCTTTATCGGCGCGTTGTTGCATCAAGCTATACAGGGGCACAATAAATATGCCACCAAAAACGCCGATCATCAGCAGATCAATAAACACCCAAGTTAACGCCGGGTCAGTGACAAAAGCGAGCAAATCGGCGTGAGGTGTTGGGTTGGCCGGAGTAGCAAAAAATAGGTGCAGTCCAAACACCGTTAAACCAATGCTGCCCAATGGCACAATCCCAGGTTCGATACGATGGCCAGAGAGTTTGTCGCACAATAATGCGCCGACCGCGATCCCAATCGAAAATAGCGTCAATAAAAACGAGACACCTGTTTCACCACCCCCGAGCAGTGCCGTGTATTTCGGAAATTGTGTGAGATAACTTGCGCCTAAAAACCAAAACCAGCTTATGCCTAGTATCGCTTGCAGGGTTACCTTATCTTTACGCGCAAAGCGCAAGGTTTGCCGCATCAGTGACACGGGTTTGTAGCGTAAGTTGAGTCCGGGGTTACCTGCTGGCGCGGGGGGGATAGCATGAGCGGAGAGCACCCCCAGTAAAGCAAAGACGAGTACCGCAATTCCCGCAATAAGATTGGAATCAGGATGATGGGCGATAAAGCCCGCTAATAATGTCCCGAGCAGAATGGATAAAAATGTCCCCGTTTCTACCAACGCATTGCCAGAGACCAGCTCTTTATCACTCAAGGTTTGCGGTAACAGCGCATATTTCACCGGACCGAAAAAGGCCGATTGAGTGCCCATTAAAAACAAGAGCGCCAAGAGGACGATCCATGCTTGGACATACAGTGCGACGGCTGCACAAGACATAATCAGCACTTCCAGCCACTTTACTCGTCGCATAATCCACGCTTTATCGTGTTTATCGGCAAGCTCACCGGCAAACGCTGAAAACAAGAAAAAGGGAAGAATAAACAGCCCGGCAGCCGCATTGATAAATAAGGTGGCATCCATAGGGAGCTGATCTGCCGAGGCAAACGCGACCATGATCACCAATACGTTTTTATAAACGTTGTCGTTAAAGGCGCCCAGTGCCTGAGTAATAAAATAAGGCAAAAAGCGTCGCTCGCGCAAAAGTTGAAACTGTTGGCTCATGAGTGCATTGGTCCATTTTAGCAAGGCGGTCAGCGCGTTATACTAGCAATGCGAGGCGAGGGCGCAACCCATTAAAGATTGCGCCGTCATAACGTTAGCGGGGGATTAGCGATGATTACGAAAAGGTTTGCATGTTTTTAATCGAGACTTGCTCGTTCAAGGTCCAAAAGTCGTAGAGAATACCGACTAAGAAAAAGCCTCCCGTAAACAAGTAGATAATCCCCGTGATCCACTTTCCCATATACATACGGTGAATGCCTAAGACCCCTAGAAAAGTCAGCAAAAGCCAAGCAATGGTAAAGTCAGTCGAACCGCTACGAAAACGAAGGTCGGCTTCTTTATCCATGGCCGGAATTAAGAACAAATCGACAATCCAACCAATTAAAAACAGCCCTAGAGTAAAAAACCAAATAGTGCCGGTCACCGGTTTACCGTAATAAAAGCGGTGTGAGCCAAGAAAACCAAAGATCCAGAGTAGGTAACCGACGACTTTGCTGTGTGTATCATTCATGGTTCGGGCCCGTATGTGTCTTTAAGTTAGATAATGGCTTGGAGTGCAGTGGCGTCAAATAGTTCCTCAACGCGCAAAAACAACGGCGAAGAGGTGATGTTTGGTAACAATTTCTTTACCCCCTTTAATTGACTTCATCGATAAAGACTCTAGCATGAGAAGCGTCTTAAACCACAGATGATGCGATCATGAAAAAATTACTCTCTGTTGCAGCTTTGATGTTTGTCTTTGTTGTCACAGCGCCTTATGCAGAAGCGAAGCGCTTTGGCGGCGGCAAGTCCTTCGGTAAAAGCTTCAAAACGGCGCCAGCGCCAAAAAATAACACCACAAACACTAACACGCTCAAGCAAAATACCACCAAAAGCGGCAAAAAAGGGCTCGCGGGTGGTCTGCTGGGTGGCTTGCTTGCTGGTGGCCTGCTCGCGGCCTTCTTTGGCGGCGCCTTTGAGGGGATCCAGTTTATGGACATCCTGATCATGGGTCTGATTGCCTACTTTGCACTGAAGTTTTTACGCGGATTGACGCAAGCGAAAGCGGGTGCCCAAGCACAAGGGCCAGCCTATGCAGGTGAGAGTAAAGGTTATTATCATCAGCAACCTAATGCCTTTCGAAACCATGCGGCTGATGGCTCAAGCGGGGCTGCGACAGGTGGTTTTGGTGCCGACACGCAAAATGATGTGCCGTTTAACTTTCCGCCACAGTTCGATATGCAAAGTTTTTTAAGTGGTGCGCGTGAGCACTATCGTATTTTGCAAGGTGCATGGAACCACAACGAATTAGAAAAGATCCAAGAATACGTCACGCCTGAGCTATACAACGACTTAGCGGCAGAACGCGCGCGCTTAGGTACTGAGCAACATACCGAAGTGATGTACGTCGATGCAGAGATTGTCCGTGCTGATCACGACAGCCGTCGCGCACAGTTAAGCTTAAAATTCACCGGCCGTTATTGTGACCGTGTGGAGGGTGTCGAAGAAGATATTACTGATATCTGGCATCTTGAGCGTGACTTGGCCCAAGCCAATGCGCCTTGGCTGATTGTGGGTATCCAAAGCTAATTCTGCAGAAAAGCGCCAATAATACAGAAAGGCTAGTACTGCGGTAAAAACAAGCCAATATGATGAAAGCGCTAGCTTGTAGTGAGGTAGCGCTTTTTTATGTCGCCGCTTCCAGATATATCAAGTTGTCGAACGCTTGTTGGTAATGATCGCCACAGACATCCGGGTCGGGGTCAAATGCGGCGCAAACGCCTGGACGGTCGGGCGTACCGAAAAGCTGGCATAAATTGTTGTCATCGAGCTGCACACAGCGAGTGCCTGCAGGTTTACCGTAAGGCATACCTGGAATAGGAGATGAAATACTAGGCGCGATGCAGCAGGCACCACAGCCTAGGCGGCACGAAAATGTCGATGCAGTGGGCATATTATCGGCTTCCTCAATGTGCAGGGGCGGGCACTTTATCATTCGGCTGCACACTCTCCAACCCATCCCAATGCCTGCTTGCACTTTATCGCTATGATGGTTATAACAGCGGCGCAATGTCTTGCCGCTCCGCGCGGTTTTATTATAAAAAGAGAGTCAGCATCATGAGCACACCCTTTTGGCAACAAAAAACCTTAGCGCAAATGAGCGATGAGGAGTGGGAGTCGTTATGCGACGGTTGTGGCCGTTGTTGTTTGCATAAGTTGATCGATGAAGAAACTGATGAACTCTACTATACCAACGTTGCCTGCAGTTTGTTGGATGATAAAACCTGCTCATGCAAAGACTATCCTAATCGTTTCTCGTATGAAGAGTCCTGTTTGAAGCTTACCCGCGACAAAATCGACGAGTTTTACTGGCTGCCAGAAACTTGTGCCTATCGTTTGTTGGCAGAAGATAAACCGCTACCTGATTGGCACCCGCTGATCACCGGATCAAAAGCGGCAATGCACAAAGCGGGTATTTCGGTCAAAGACAGCGTGGTGTATGAAATTGATGTGATTGACTGGGAAGATCATATTCAGCTCACCACGCGGCCAAGATAGGGATGCGAACCGTTAGCCTCCCGTTTGCCTGGCATCAAGGCTAACCCATTGTTTATTTTCGAGCGTGGGGCATAATGAGTGCCAATTCGACAGGAGGTGGAATGCAAAGGTACACGCGTCGTTCTAAAGCTGGCTGGGCCCTCGCAATAGCGTTATGGGTTCTGGCAGTGTGTGCCTTGCAAAATCAGCTTAGCCTGCAATCAGGGGCGCAAGCTGCCTGCCAAGTTGGCAACTTGGGAGAGCATGGTGATGAGGTCAATACAGTGGGCAAGAAATGTTCGCTGTCTGAGCAATTGATGCATCCTTCTGTTCTGACCCTAGATTGGCTGCCTTCTCCACTTTGGTGGTTGATTGTGTTGCTTGCCGTTATGGCAACCGTCAGCCTCGCGGTGGTATTACCCACGCATGACCCACCCACGTATCGACGGCGGCATCTTTGCTTTTGTGTGTTCCGAGAATAAAGCGCCTTTTCTTTCCATGGCGTATTTATTTTCAACAAGGAACAGATTTATGACTCGAATCAATCACTATTGGCGCAGCGTAACACCAAGTAGCGTATGGCAAGCTTTGGTCTTACTACCGCTTTTGTCTTTATGTTTACTGTTACTCAGCCCTTCTGTACTGGCAAATACACCCGATACAGGTTGGCTGTCTAACCCTGATCACCCTCCCGTTGAGGTGCGTTTAGCGCTCACTGGTCAAGGTAATCCAGAGACTCACCACCTCGATGGCTTGCTTTCCGTCCGTTTACAAGGCGATTGGAAAACCTATTGGCGCTCGCCAGGCGAGGGCGGGGTCGCCCCAGAGCTTATCATTAACGATAGCCAAAACCTGGACGATATTACCTGGCATTGGCCAGCACCGAAGCGCCACGAGCTACTTGGCCTGACCATGTTGGGCTACAAGGGGCAGGTGACTTTCCCGCTGACCTTTGAGGTTGAAACCTGGCAACAGCCGGTGTCGCTCGATGCTACCTTGCGCTTGTCCTCGTGCACCAGTGTGTGCGTGATCACTGACTACCCCATCTCGCTCGACGTGACGCCCAGCGCACTGAAGGCTGATGGTGAGCGGATGTATCAGTTCAACCAAGCGATGAGTCAGGTGCCTAAGCCGCTACCCAGTGTGCAGGTTGAGTCTGCGGTCTGGGATGCTAACAAGCAGCAGCTCGCCGTCACTGTCACCGGTAACCAAGCTTGGCAACAGCCAGATATGCTGGTGGATGGCGAGGCGGTTATTGATGACACCTTTGGTGTACCCAGTCTCCACCGTGATGGCGACACCCTGACCGCGACCTTTGATGTCACCAATTGGATAGAAACCCCCAAGCTGACCGGTAAACCGATTCAAGTCACTGTTATTGATGAGCAGCTTCTGGCTGAGCGTAGCACCACAGTGCGTGCCGGAAGTGTCGCGTCGCAAGCCGGATTATCTGTTTGGGTGATTGGTGGCATTGCCCTCTTGGGGGGGCTGATTTTGAACGTGATGCCTTGTGTGCTCCCTGTACTTGGACTCAAACTTAACAGCATTGTCGCCAACCCGAATGCCACCCGTCGGGCGGTTCGTAGCCAGTTCCTGGCCTCTGCTGCCGGTATTCTGGTGTCGTTTTGGGCGATAGCTGGGCTGCTGATGACATTAAAGCTAACGGGGCAAGCCGTGGGTTGGGGCGTCCAGTTTCAAAGTCCAATCTTTATCGGCGTCATGACGCTGGTCATTTGGCTATTCGCGCTGAGCTTGTTTGATGTGCTGCGTATTGATTTGCCATCAAGCTGGCAAACTTGGCTTGCGACACGCGGTGGCCACACAACAAGCGGTCACTTTGTCCAAGGGGTATTTGCCACCTTACTAGCCACACCATGCTCGGCACCTTTTTTAGGCACTGCGGTGGCATATGCACTGGGGGGATCCTTGACCGCGCTCTGGCTGATTTTTACCGCGCTGGCGGTCGGGATGGCGCTGCCGTGGTTGCTTGTGGCGGTTTTCCCTGGATTAACTCGCACGCTGCCTAAACCGGGTCCGTGGATGAATCACGTGAAACGGGTATTTGCGCTCTTGCTGGTTGCTACCACGGTGTGGCTATTCTGGCTGTGGATGCCTTATCTGGGCGTTGTTGGCGCTATCGCAGTGGGGGCACTGTTGCTTGCTACCAGTGTGTGGCTGACATATCGTACCCTTGGTAAGCTTGCCGCGATTAAAGGCGCAGCTGGACTATTGGCCGTTATGGTATTAGCGATTGTTGGCGCCTCCTTGACGGCAGAGCGCTGGGCAACGCCGATGAACTCGGATCCGGATTGGGTGGCGTTGGATGAAGCTGTGATCGCTCAAGCGGTGGACCAGGGCAAGCTGGTGTTTGTCGATGTCACCGCGGATTGGTGTATTACCTGTCATGCCAACAAAGTGGGTGTGATATTGCAATCGCCCGTTTATGACGCCATTACCGCGTCTAATGTGGTAGCAATGCAAGGTGACTGGACCCGACCCAGTGAACGTGTGACGCAATATTTACAAAAGCACCAGCGCTATGGTGTGCCGTTTAATATTGTTTATGGTCCAGGTGCACCAAACGGCATTGCACTGCCGGTAATTTTGACCGATAAGGCCGTCATGAGCGCGCTTGAGCAGGCAAAAACACCATGACGAGCAGTAAAATGAAACGGTCGTGGCGTGAGCGGGTCAAACGTGGTGCGCGTGACGTGTGCTGGCTCATCGTGTTTGTGCTGATATCTAGCACTGCCGTCGATTGGTGGCGAAGCCGTGATATCGACACCAGTCAGTTTCCTGTGGACACGGTCCGCTTGCTGGATGGCCGCCAACAGGATTTGCTCGCCATGTCGCAGCACGAACCCGTGCTTATCTATGTATGGGCGAGTTGGTGCGGTGTATGCCGTTTTGTGACTCCCTCGGTAGATTGGTTGAGTGATCATGCGCAGGTGGTCTCGATCGCGTTACGCTCGGGCTCAGCGAAAAAAGTAAATGGATACCTTGCTCATCATGGTTACGATTTTTCGGTCGTCAATGATCCAGATGGACAACTCTCACGTCGATTGTCAGTGAAAGTGACGCCGACGGTAATGGTGGTTGAGCAAGGAAAAATCACGTCAATCACAACAGGCTTCACGACACCGCTTGGCCTATGGTTAAGAATGTTGTGATGACGACAAACGTTAAAAAAGGAAACCGAATGTCCCTATCTCGTTTTTTTGCACCTTGGCTGGTGCTTTTTATGCTGGCTTTTCCGGTGAGTGCTAATACGCTATCTGATACGGAGCAAACACAGCTGGATGAAATCGTCGATTTGCTCGAAGCGAACCCTGCGCTGATTGCGAATCTTAACCAAAGCTTGCAAAAATATGTTGAGCAGCAAAAGACATTAAAACAAAACCTCGCCGCGCGCCGAGACTGGTTTGAGTCTGAGACCCACAGCTGGATTGGCGCGGAGGATCCGACGGTCACCGTGGTTAACTTTATGGACTACAACTGCCCATACTGTAAAAAGCTTGAAGACGAACTACAGAAACTGGTTGCCGCCCACGACGATGTGAAGGTGATTAATATTGCCGTACCGCTAAAACAACAGAATATCGAATCGCTTGATACCAACTCTGCCGTGTATGCGATGAATGTGTGGCTGGAAAAACCTGAGGCCTTTGCGCAGGTTCATGAATTATTGATGAAAAAGCGCGGTATGCATGATGCTCGTTCTTTAGAGAAAATTGCGCAAAAAACCAATACCGAATCACTGCTTGCGGGCAAAGAGCGAACCGGAGAAGCGGTAGCTGACAACTACCGCGCCTTCATGGAGCTTGGGTTGCGTGGTACACCAGCGATGATTATTGGCGATCAAGTTGCACCTGGCTATCTACCCTATCCACAGCTAGAAGCCATGGTTAAGGCGGCCAAACAAGAAGGCTAAGCGTGAGTGATACTCGCTAACTATTTGAAAGCCAGTCAAAAGATGACTGGCTTTTTTTGTGTGCTGCGATTTGGAGGAAAAGCTGGCAAAATAGCGCGCCTTAACGGTAAAGGTACGGCATGAGTCAAACGAATTATCAATCACCACGCATTGTATTAGGCCCCATGGAGGGCGTACTTGATCCCTTAATGCGTAAGCTACTGACTGAGATTAATCACTATGAGCTCTGCGTGACCGAGTTTGTGCGTGTGGTGGATCAGCGTTTACCGGAAAAAGTCTTTTATCGCTTCTGCCCTGAGTTACATCAAGGTGGCTTTACCGATGCGGGGACGCCGGTTCGGGTCCAACTACTGGGGCAAGATGTTGATGCGATGGCCAGTAACGCGCAGCACGCGATTCAGTTAGGGTCGCAAGGGATCGACATTAACTTTGGTTGCCCCTCTAAAACGGTGAATGGCAACCGCGGCGGCGCAGCGTTATTAAAGACGCCTGAGCATATCTACGAGGTGGTGAAAGCGGTGCGTGAAAGCGTCGCGCCTGAACATACGGTGAGTGCAAAAGTGCGTTTAGGATTCAATGATCTGGATGACTATTTAGACATTGCCCAAGCGGTTAATGATGCGGGAGCCGACGAGCTGGTGGTCCATGGCCGTACCAAGCGCGACGGTTACAAGGCAGGGACGATTCGTTGGGATTTAATTGCGGAGATTAACCAACAGTTTGCGATCCCTGTAACGGCAAACGGTGATATTTGGGGACGGGATGACGCGCTTAAGTGCCAAGCACTCACAGGCTGTGACACATTAATGGTCTGCCGTGGCGCGCTAAATATGCCCAACTTGGGTCAACATATTCGTGACAATGTTGAGCCCATGGATTGGCCTGCGGTGTTGGCTTTGTTAGTGCGCTATAGCGCACAGGAGCGCCAAGGAGACAAGGCGGTGTATTTCCCTAACCGTATTAAGCAATGGTTTAAGTATTTGCGTCAGTATTATCCGCAGGCTGACGCGTGCTTTAAGGTTATTCGCGTCCTTAATCGCGCTGATGAGATAGCCAGAGCGCTCGATAACGCGCGTGCGCAAACAGAATTCATAAAATAGGAAACCTTATGTCAACACTTATGACACTCTCTGATGACTGGGACGGCATGCCGGCCAGTTTTGTTGAAGGGGCGCTGCTGGCTGCCAACATTTGTCCTGTGCCGATGGACCCAGATACTTGGTTGTCGGTGTTAGTGACTGCCGGGGTTGAAGACGATGAAGTCGTGGCGCTTAATGACAAGGACAAGCAGGCCATACTCGCGCACCTGGAGCAGCAATATCATGCGTTGATGCGTAATGATTACACCTTGCCTGACGCGTTAATGATTGCGATGCGCGGCGAGCTCGCACAAGCCTTTTCAGAAGGGTTTCTTGCCGTATGGCCCCATATTGAGCCGCATTGGCATGATGTCACACTCAATGATGGTAGCCGCCGCATGCTTTCCGCATTAGTGACTACTATGCTGCTACTGCATGACGAGGCCGGTACCTTAGCGCAAATGAAAGAGGTAGGGATTGATGTTGAGCCTGGCCAATATGTAGAGCAATTAGATCTTATGATCCAAGAAGTCGCGAAAGCGGCCGATGAAGCACAACAAGGAACGCACGGTGCGCATCAGGTGAATCCGTTCAAATCGGTTGGTCGTAATGATGCCTGCCCGTGCGGTAGTGGCGCTAAGTTCAAAAAATGCTGCGGGCGTTAATCGGATGATATCAGCAGCGCAGACGACTGCAATTCGCGTAGTGGCCGGTGTAGCCACGCACAGTCACCACGTTTTAGTGGCGCAACGACAGCCAGATTCGCATTTTATCAGCTGGTGGGAATTTCCTGGCGGCAAAGTCGAGCAAGGCGAGACCGACCAGCAGGCACTTAAGCGTGAATGGCTTGAAGAGTTCGGCGTTGAAATCAACGTCGGCGCACCCATCGTCGAAACCGAATACGATTATGGTGACAAGGTGATTTTACTGTGCAGCTATTGGTGCGAGATCCTGGATACGCCATTAACGTTGAAACAGCATCAGGCCGTGTACTGGAGCGACCCCCAGCGGCTTGACCCCGGGGTATTTAGCGCCGCAGATCGGCCGTTAATACGTCAACTGTGTCATTCAGTAAGCGACCATCAACTCATGCAAAGCGCCGAGTAAATCGGCGTTTTCTTTTTTTATCCGGTTATCTTGGTGCCTAGTGCCTAGTGCCTAGTGCCTAGCGTATAGCCGCGTGTTATTAAGAAAAAATCCGACGCGGTGGGCGACCGATAAACTGGGCGATAACCACCAGCCCCCAGATCACGAGCATGGCCGAGAAGATGCCCACCAGCCATTGTGGCATGGACCAACCTAACCATTGCCAGACCACTTTACTGCAATCGCCAGACGCTTCAAACACCTGAGGCAGCCACTGGTTTAAAGGGGCCCAAGAAGGGAAGTTTACCGCCACATCACAGGTGGGGCCAAAGAGTTGGTTAGGATCGGGGAATTGATAACTGACATGCTCTAATGAAAGCTTTAGCCCCCAAGCGGCGGTGATGCCATAGGCCAGCAACCCTAGGGTGCGCCAAAAGGGCTCCTCGGGAGCAATCAGTCCGAGTAACGCTGCCGTGCCCACACCAAATAAGGCGACACGTTCATAAATACACATCACACAGGGCGCAAGTCCTTGGCCATGTTGGAAATACAGCGCGGTTGCTTCGAGGCCAACCACACAGAGAAGCAACAACAGCCAGGACGCTCGGCTGCGAGAAAATTGATTTAAGGCGCGCCACATAACTCACTCCTGATAAAAAACAAGGCTCTACACTGAGAGCCTTGCTATTCAATCGTTTGTTGAGACGAAGGTCAATGATAGAAATGCGTTAGTGCGCACTGGGTATCGCTTGTTGGGTCATATGGATGGTTTCAGATATCCAGCCTTGGTGTAGCATCCACTCGGTTGCTGGCACCAAAAAGAACTCGATACCCATCACGCCCAATAAGCCCATCACAATGGTATAGGGCAGTGCCATATAAACCATGCGCCCGTATGACAGGCGTAGCAAGGGAGCCAGCGTCGAAGTAAGCAAGAACAAAAACGCAGCTTGACCATTAGGGGTCGCAACGGACGGCAAGTTAGTCCCTGTATTGATAGCGACCGCCAACATATCAAACTGCTCGCGATCAATGACCCCATTGAGGAGCGCTGTTTTCACCTCATTGATGTAGACGGTCCCCACAAAGACATTATCAGACACCATGGACAGCAAGCCGTTTGCTACATAAAACATGGTAAGTTGCAAATGGCCTTCCAATGACAGCACCAGATCAATCACCGGTGCAAACAAGTGCTGGTCAATAATCACCGCGACTATTGAGAAAAAGACCGCCAATAGCGCAGTGAAAGGGAGTGCCTCTTCAAACGCTTTGCCGATATGGTGTTCATCGATTACCCCGGTAAACGAGGTGGCCAAGATAATAATACTGAGACCAATCAAGCCGACTGCGGCTAAGTGAAGGGCAAGGGCGGCAATCAACCAAACGGCGATCAACGCTTGAACCACGAGTTTGGCCACATCTTGTGGCGTGCGTTTGGCGCGTTGTACTTTATCGTACTCGACCAATATGTTTAGCACGTTATTCGGCAATTTTGCCCCGTATCCAAACCAGCCAAACTTTTCAACGATTATGCAGGTTAACAAACCAGCAAAGAAAACGGGCAGGGTCACCGGTGCCATGCGTAGGATAAATTCACCAAAATGCCAGCCAGCTTGATCGGCAATAATCAGGTTTTGCGGCTCACCGACCATCGTCATCACGCCCCCGAGTGCAGTTCCCACCCCGGCATGCATCAATAGACTGCGTAAGAAGGCACGATAATTCTCCAGATCGTTGCGGCTAAGCTCATCACTTAAGCTGTCATCTGAGGTGTGGTCATGGGCGGCACCAAGCTCCTTCCCCGAGGCAACGCGGTGATAAATAGAGTAAAAGCCGACGGCGACACTGATCACCACCGCGATCACGGTTAAGGCATCAAGGAAGGCCGAAAGCGCTGCAGCCGCGCTGCAAAATGCTAATGAAAGGGCAATTTTAGAGCGAATGCCCAGTAGTATTTTGGTGAAAATAAAAAGCAACAACTGCTTCATGAAGTAAATGCCGGCGACCATAAAAACAAGCAGCAGCAGAACTTCTACGTTGGCTACCAGCTCGTGCTTAACTTGATCTGGGCTGGTCATCCCTATCGCGACCGCTTCAATCGCCAATAGCCCGCCAGGCTGAAGTGGGTAGCATTTTAACGCCATGGCCAGAGTAAAAATAAACTCGACCACCAGTAGCCAACCGGCCATGAAAGGGTTAATCGAGAAAACGATCGGATTAATAATTAAAAAGCCAACAATGGCCAGCTTGTACCAATCAGGGGCTTTGCCGAGAAAGTTCTTTAAAAACGCGGTGCTGAGCGTAATGGTCTTAGCCATAATGATAGTCTCATTGTTATCTATGTCTCTTAACGCGCACGGATGGGCGAGTTACGTGCTACATCGCTTAGTGTGGTGAGCCCATAAAGCTCGCACGCGAGAGGGTGACAGTTAAAAGTGACGGTACGACTATCGGTATGAGTTACCCGTTCAGAGCAACGAAGGATAGCCTTGTCAGACAGTAAGTGTGCGCCAGTTTGCCTTAGACATATTTTGTTACATCTTGTATGACGTAGTTTTGCGAGTTATGCCCAAATTTTCATTGATCTGGTACAAAAAGATAGCAGATGTCACGCGATTGGTGGCGATATCACAGAGCTGTTTCTGCAACTCATGACTAGTGGTATGATGACTTATTAATCRGAGCAAGAAGCAAATTGGAATTTAGATTCAATGGTTATAAAGGCGGATAGCCCAGCAACATTTGCTGAAAAATATATAATTGAAAGTATTTGGAACAATCACTTCCCAAAGGGCTCTATTTTACCCGCAGAGCGTGAATTGTCTGAACTCATTGGCGTGACGCGCACCACGTTACGGGAGGTGCTTCAGCGCCTCGCCCGCGATGGTTGGTTAACCATTCAACATGGCAAACCTACTCGGGTCAATGATTACATGCGAACGTCGGGGCTCAGTATTCTTGATACGCTGGTGACCCTGGAAGGGCAGGACGTGCACGGGGTTCTCGAGGATTTACTTGCGGCGCGGACAGACATCAGCGGTGTCTATATGCGTTATGCAGCTAAAAATCGCCCGCAAGACTGCTTGGACCTAATTGATTTGGTTATTAAGCGCTGCCAACAAGTGCTTGAGTGCGAGCGCTTTGAACAGTTCTTAGATCTGATTGATGAGAAAAGCGAAGTTCTGAAAGACGTCAAAAAAATTCAGGACAAATATGGTAAGCAGGATCCTGAGCTGTGTGAGCGTATTTGTATGGGCCGTGCTTTTAATCATTTCGATTATCGCTTGTTCCAAGGCATGGCGCACTTCTCTGGCAATAAAGTCTATGTGTTGACGATTAATGGTATGCGCCAAATTTATTCACGCGTGGGGGGCTATTACTTTATGGACCGCCGTGCCTGTGAAAATGCGCTGAGCTTTTATAGTGATCTACGCCAAATGGTGGCCAATAACCAACATCCAGCCATTGGTGACCGGGTAAAACAATACGGACGTGAGTGCGGGGGCTTATGGTTTAGTAACCGCGAGACCATTGCCTCTCACATGGCTGAAGAAGAAGCATAAACCTGAGCGTAAAGGCACATAAACCTGAGCGTGCATAACAAAAGCCGCCGTGATGAAAGCATCAGGGCGGCTTTTTTAATGGCGCTGGATGTCCCTTAGGCTGGGGGCTGTTCCTAATGGCTACCCATTAACATATCAGGATCAAACTGGGGACGCTTGGGACAACTGCTAAGAATTTTTCCACGTCCTTCGCTGGTTTCTTCTTCCAAAACCACTTCAAACCCCCAGAGTCGGTGGACATGCTTTAACACTTCTTCATGAGAGTTAGCGAGCGGAATACGGTTATGCGGCACATACCTCAGTGTGAGTGAACGATTACCGCGCAAATCGACATCAAAGACTTGAATGTTTGGCTCGCGATTACTCAGGTTATATTGTGCTGATAAGTCTTCACGTAGCTGACGATACCCTTGTTCATTATGAATGCTGGTGACTTCAATATAGTTTTGTCGATCGTCGTCATTGACCGCAAAAAATTTCATATCCCGCATCACCTTGGGGGACAAGAACTGACTAATAAAGCTCTCATCTTTAAAGTTTGCCATCGCAAAATGGACCGTCTCAAGCCAGTCTTTGCCGGCAATGTCAGGAAACCAGTATTTATCCTCATCGGTTGGCTCTTCGCACATGCGGCGAATGTCCTGAAACATGGCAAACCCTAGCGCGTAGGGATTAATGCCGGAATAAAACTGACTATTGTAGGGCGGCTGCGCGACCACATTCGTATGGCTATGTAAAAACTCCATAATAAAGCTATCCGTGACCAAGCCTTCATCATAAAGGTGGTTAAGAATGGTGTAATGCCAGAAGGTCGCCCAACCTTCGTTCATCACTTGCGTTTGTTTTTGCGGATAAAAATATTGGCTCACTTTACGGACGATCCGCACAATCTCACGCTGCCAAGGCTCTAGGAGTGGGGAATGTTTCTCAAAAAAGTACAGCAGGTTTTCTTGTGGCTCTGATGGAAAACGGCGCGTTTCTGCCTCCTGCTCTTTTTTCCCGCCTGGGATGGTCCGCCACAGTTCGTTAACTTGGGTTTGCAGATAATCTTCTCGTGCTTTCTGGCGTGCTTTTTCCTCGGCAAGTGAGATCTTTTGCGGACGTTTATACCTGTCGACGCCATAGTTCATCAGCGCGTGGCAGGAGTCGATCAGGTTTTCGACTTCCGCGAGGCCGTACTTTTCTTCACACTCGCTAATGTAGTGTTTGGCGAACAGCAGGTAATCAATGATCGAGCCGGCATCGGTCCAGGTTTGGAACAGATAGTTGCCTTTAAAGAAAGAGTTATGACCATAACAGGCATGCGCCATGACTAGCGCTTGCATGGTGATGGTGTTTTCTTCCATAAGGTAGGCAATACACGGGTCCGAGTTGATCACAATCTCGTACGCCAACCCCATGTACCCATGCTTATAGTTGCGCTCGGTTTCAATAAATTTTTTGCCGAATGACCAGTGGTTATAGTTGATGGGCATTCCCACACTGGAGTAAGCATCCATCATCTGCTCGGCGGCGATGATTTCGATTTGATTGGGATAGGTGTCGAGCTTGTAGTGTTCGGCAACCCGTTTAATTTCCTTGTGATACTGCTCAAGCAGGTCAAAGGTCCAATCCGGCCCATCGTGGAGTGGAGTCTTGTGTTTACCTTTGGTGACAGCCATACCATGCCTCCCTGATAAAATGCGTCTATGCCGGTATGGCGTCAGGCTTCGACCTGACGCTTAAACAATTCGCGAAATACGGGGAAAATCTCTTCCGCGGAGCGAATGTTCTGCATAGCAAAATTGTCATGGCTTTCGGCGAGTGACTGATACTCACGCCACAGTGTTTGGTGCGCACGACGTGTTATTTCAATATAGGCGTAATAGCGGCTCACCGGTAACAGCGTTTTTTGCAACAACTCGCGACAGCCCGGTGAGTCGTCAGCCCAGTTATCGCCATCTGAGGCTTGAGCGGCGTAAACATTCCATTCTGTCGGGTTGTACCTGTCTTTGATGATGTCATCCATCAGTCGCAGGGCGCTAGACACAATGGTGCCGCCGGTTTCTTGCGAATAAAAGAACTCATGTTCGTCGACTTCTTTCGCCTGCGTGTGATGGCGAATAAATACCACCTCGACATTTTTGTAAGTCCGTGAGAGAAACAGATACAGCAGAATATAAAAACGCTTAGCAATGTCTTTGGTGGCTTGGTCCATCGAACCAGACACATCCATTAAGCAAAACATCACCGCCCGACTATTTGGCTGAGGTCGCTTCTCGTAGTTTTTGTAGCGTAAATCGAAGGTGTCGATAAACGGCACGGCAGCAAGTTTGTTTTTGAGTGCCGCGATCTCTTCTTCGAGGCGTTTTTCTTCTAACTGTTGAGCAGGCTCAGCACGTTGAATCTGTCCGAGTGCTTGTTCAAGCTCAGCGAGCTCGCGGCGTTTTCCGGCTGACATCGCCGTTCGCCTCGCAAGCGAATTTTGTAAAGAACGGACGATAGCGATATTGGAAGGCACGCCGTTTGAGGTATACCCAGAGCGGTGTGTTTTGTACTCCACCATTTTCGCCATCTGGTTCTTTTTTAGATTCGGTAGTTCGAGATCTTCGAACAACAGATCCAAGTATTCGTCTTTCGAAATTTGGAAAACAAACTCGTCTTGTCCCTCACCATCTGGACTTGCTTGCCCTTCACCGGCGCCGCCGCCTTCGCCACCCGGTGGGCGAGCGATACGATCGCCAGGACTAAATTGGTCATTACCCGGGTGGACAGCCTCCCGCTGTCCCCCTTTACCTTGGTGAAACGTGGGTTCACGGATGTCGCGTGATGGAATCGAAATGTCCTCACCACTTTCGATATCGGTGATCGAGCGATTGTTGACGGCGTCGGCAATGGACTCTTTTATCTGCCGCTTGTGGCGGCGTAGAAAGCGCTGCCGGTTGACAGTGCTTTTATTTTTGCCATTGAGACGACGATCAATAAAATGCGCCATAACTTTCTCCCGTCATCTGCGTCAACCCGTAGGCTACGACGATTTACGCACGCGCAAATACCATTCGGCGAGCAAGCGAACTTGCTTGCGGGTATAGCCTTTTTCCATCATTCGGGCGACAAAGTCGTCGTGTTTTTTCTGCTCGTCGCTTGAGGTCTTAGTATTGAACGAAATCACCGGCAGCAGATCTTCCGTATTGGAGAACATCTTTTTCTCAATCACGGTTTTCAGCTTCTCATAACTGGTCCACGCCGGATTCTTGCCTTCATTATTCGCTCGAGCACGGAGCACAAAGTTAACGATTTCGTTACGGAAATCTTTCGGGTTACTGATACCCGCTGGCTTTTCGATTTTCTCCAACTCGCCATTAAGCGCTGAACGATCAAACAGCTGACCAGTATCTGGGTCGCGGAATTCTTGATCTTGAATCCAGAAATCGGCATACGTGACATAGCGGTCAAAAATATTCTGGCCGTACTCAGAGTAAGACTCGAGATAGGCGGTTTGGATCTCTTTGCCAATAAACTCGATATATTTAGGAATTAAGTAGCCCTTCAAGTGCTCTAAATAGCGCTCGGCGACCTCTTGTGGGAATTGCTCCCGCTCGATTTGCTGCTCCAGGACATAGAACAAATGCACAGGGTTAGCCGCGACCTCGGCGTGATCAAAGTTGAAAACACGTGACAAAATCTTGAAGGCAAAACGGGTTGATAGTCCATCCATACCCTCATCGACCCCAGCAAAATCTCGGTATTCTTGGTAAGACTTGGCTTTTGGATCGGTATCTTTGAGTGTTTCCCCATCATACACACGCATCTTCGAATAAATGCTTGAGTTTTCAGGATCTTTTAAGCGAGACAATACCGTAAAGCGCGCCAGAATATCGAGTGTGCTTGGCGAGCAAGGCGCATGGCGTAATTCACTGGTCGCCAACAATTTGTCGTAAATATGGATTTCATCCGAAATTCGCAAACAATAGGGTACTTTGACAATGTAAACCCGGTCGAGGAAGGCCTCGTTATTTTTGTTATTGCGGAATGACTGCCATTCGGATTCATTTGAGTGGGCCAAAATGATGCCGTCAAATGGCAATGCCGAAAGCCCTTCTGTACCGTTGTAGTTACCTTCTTGCGTTGCCGTGAGTAGGGGATGAAGCACTTTAATCGGTGCTTTAAACATCTCGACAAACTCCATCATGCCTTGGTTAGCCCGGCAAAGCGCACCGGAGTAAGAATAGGCATCAGGATCATCTTGTGAATAATGTTCAAGTTGGCGAATATCCACTTTACCAACCAAGGCAGAGATATCCTGGTTGTTTTCATCGCCTGGCTCCGTTTTGGCAACGCCAACTTGATTGAGAATAGAGGGACGGAGCTTAACCACTTTAAATTGGCTGATATCGCCGCCAAATTCTTTTAATCGCTTAGCGGCCCAAGGCGACATAATATGTTGAACGTAGCGCTGTGGAATGCCATATTCTTGTTCGAGTAGGTGGCCATCTTCAGTCGCATCAAACAGGCAAAATGGGTGATCATTCACTGGGCTACGTTCGCCATTGGCGGTTAGTACATAAATCGGCATCTGCTGCATCAAGCTTTTTAGCTTCTCGGCCAATGACGATTTCCCCCCACCGACAGGGCCCAGTAAGTAAAGAATTTGTTTGCGCTCTTCTAAGCCTTGAGCGGCATGTTTAAGGTATGAGACGATTTGCTCGATCGAATCTTCCATACCATAAAAGTCTTTGAACGTTGGGTAACGTGAAATGACACGGTTAGAGAAAAGTCGGCTGAGCCGAGGGTCGAGCGAAGTATCAACCTTTTCCGGTTCGCCAATCGCCATCAGCAAACGTTCCGCGGCATTGGCATACGCGCCGCGATCATCTCGGCATAGATCCAAGAATGCTTGAAGGCTCATTTCTTCGTCTTTCGCTTCTTCGTAGCGCTGACGATAGTGATCAAAAATAGTCATGGTCTTGCCCCCTAAATCGTCTGATAACTCGAAAAGAAAAGGCGCAAAGTTGGCTGGATGTTCCCTTTCCTTTTTATAAGGTTAGACCGCATTGCTCGATCTTGCGTGAAAGAATTGTTTGTTTTTTCGATAATTTTTGTTGAGTGATTTGTATGCCTGTCTTGCCAATATATTGACAGCGGGTGTTCAAGCTAGTGAGATATGCTGGTGGTGATTATTTTGCCAGCTAGGGGGACTGGGCTTACATTGGCCAGCCGTTAAACAATAAAGGAAAGGATGATGAATATAGCAAGAGAAACGGCTTGGGTAGTGTGTGCGTTGGCACTGACTTCCGGCAATGTTTATGCAGACACGCGGGTATCAGCAGGGGTGATCGGCGCGTTTTCACCCCAGGTGTACAAAGACACGGATACCGACCCACTTGTGGTACCGACAGTCAACCTTGATACCGACCACTTTTACTTTCGCGGTCTCACTGCCGGCGCACGTCTGGCACCGAAAGACTCGACACACAATCTCGTCGTATCAGCGACCTATGACCCTCGTCGTTTCGATCCTGCCGATACCGACGATCCGCAATTGAGCCAGCTCGACAAGCGCGATGCATCGATTGTGGCAGCGCTTGCCTACCAATACCATTCACCTATCGGACGTTTTCAGGCGGCTGTTGGCGAAGGCGTGACCCATGATAGGGACGGGGTATATGGCGAAGTGAGTTGGAAATATGGATTTAATCACCCGCGTTGGGGCGTCTCTCCGGAAGTAGGGTATGCCTACAATAGCCATGAGTTAAATAAGCACCTTTATGGGGTCAGCGCCACTGAAGCATCGCGTGTTTCAGGCATTGAGGCGTATGAGCCAGGCTCTGCGGGCCATTACTTTGTTGGTGCCAGTGGCTATTTTATGCTGACCGAGCGCATCCAACTGCTTGGTGGCGTGCGCTATACCAACCTCGATGATGAAATAGCGAACAGCCCAATGGTGGACCAATCTACCGCCGCTTCCGGCTATCTCGGTGTTAATTATGTCTTTATGTAGCCAAGTGTTTATGTAGCCAAGTCTTTATGTAACCAAGTCTCTATATAAAAAAGTCTCTATGTAACAACGCGGCCACCTTATACCAAGGTGGCCGCTTTGTTTAGCGTCGCGCTTTTTCATCACATAACGTTGTGGCCAGGGTATAGGTTTGCCCTGGCGATACCAGGGTATCTGGTTGCTCAAGCGCGGCCTCAATGCAAACAAAATGTTGATAGCCATCGTCATCCATGTCTGCCATTTGTACTGAGGCAGCTTGTCCAGGGTTCCATATCACCGCGCTGGTCGCGCCTTGGTTGGTGACATAAACGCGACGGTTACCGGCCGGATCGGTGAGTGACAGTGTATCGCGCGCCCCGGTATAAATGCGATCCACGGGGCTTTCAAACGTGACCTTTCCCGGAGCAGGTTGAGCCGCACCGGCACTGAAATTATCGAGGTACTGATTACCAACCCCGTCTACATAAGCCTGCTCGCTGTCCGCGACGGTCAGGTAGCTGTGTAATGCGCCGCCCATCGTCCAATCATGCTGATCGGTATTGGTGACGGCGAGGGAAATCGTGGCTTTTTGTGTCAGGGTGAAAGTGACGGTTGCTTCAAAACGATGGGGCCAGAGTGCCATTGACTGGGCAGATTCAGACAGCTTCAGTTGCACAATCACGCCATCCGGTTGCTCGTCAACCTGCGCCAATTGCCACATCTGTCGACGCGCAAAGCCATGCGAAGGCGAGCCCGATTGTCCAAACCAAGGCCAACAAATAGGGACGCCGCCTCGTAATGGTGTTTGCGCATCGTAGACGGCGTTGCGACTCATCCAAACCAGTGAGGATTCACCTGTAGGCGCAAAGGAGAGTAAGTGGCCGCCGAAAAGACTGATAGTGGCGGCGCACGATGGGTGACTCACGCGAAGAATCGGGACCGATTGCCGATAGCATAAATCGACCGAGGCGGAGAGTTGACGTTCAAAAAGCAAAGACATGGACATAGCTTAAACCTCTTCGGGGAGTGTCTACGAACAAAAACCGGCTCATTGGATAGGCGCCAGATACACAAAAGGCGGCTCTAGGCCGCCTTTATCGATACTATTGTAATTGCTACTTACTTAGAGATGTGTGCAACTAGGTCAAGTACTTTGTTTGAGTAGCCGATTTCGTTGTCGTACCAAGAAACCACTTTCACGAAGTTGTCAGTCAGCGCGATACCTGCTTTAGCATCGAATACTGAAGTTTGTACTTCGCCGATGAAGTCTTGAGAAACAACTGCATCTTCAGTGTAACCAAGTACACCTTTCAGCTCGCCTTCAGACGCTTCTTTCATTGCCGCACAGATTTGGTCATAAGACGCTGCTTTTTCTAGGTTAACAGTCAAGTCAACCACTGAAACGTTGGCAGTTGGCACGCGGAACGCCATACCAGTCAGTTTACCATTAAGCTCTGGCAGTACTTTACCAACCGCTTTGGCTGCACCTGTTGAAGATGGGATGATGTTCTGAGATGCACCACGGCCGCCGCGCCAGTCTTTCGCAGAAGGACCGTCAACGGTTTTCTGAGTCGCAGTGGTTGCGTGAACAGTGGTCATCAGGCCAGATACGATACCGAACTTGTCGTTCAGTACTTTCGCGACAGGCGCTAGGCAGTTCGTGGTGCAAGATGCGTTAGAAACGATATCTTGACCCGCGTAATCGCTGTGGTTAACACCCATAACGAACATTGGCGTTGCGTCTTTTGATGGACCAGTTAGAACAACTTTCTTCGCACCCGCTTGGATGTGTTGACGCGCTGTTTCGTCAGTTAGGAAGATACCGGTCGCTTCAGCAACAACGTCAACACCCACTTCATCCCACTTAAGGTCTGTTGGGTTACGTTCTGCTGTTACGCGTACGGTTTTGCCGTTAACGATCAGGTTACCACCTTCAACTTCTACGGTGCCGTTGAAACGGCCGTGAGTTGAATCGTATTTCAGCATATAAGCCATGTATTCAACGTCGATAAGATCGTTGATTGCTACCACGTCGATGTCGTTACGTTCTACAGACGCACGAAATACGAAACGGCCGATACGGCCAAAACCGTTAATACCTACTTTGATAGTCATTATGTTGCTCCACAACTTAATTTCTAGTGAGATTAAACTGGTAGTAAAATTACAGAATAGGACCCCGCCATGCAAGGGTAATCGCAGCCAAAATTGTCTAAAATCAAAAAAAAGTACGGATTTTTTTTACATCGCCTAAACATTTGGCGCCCTTACGGCCATGCCTGTGTTGTCTTTAATCAACCGTGGATAAAGAACAATCAGGCTTGGCGCAACAACTGGTACTTGATAGCGTAGAAGCAGAAGGGCAATTACGAAAGGCAAACTGGTACGACAAGTTTGACGTGACCGGTTTACCTTTGATTGAGCGTTGCTTTTTACTGAGTGGTTGCCTTTTACTGAGTAATGGGTGCGAGCAATGACGCTTGAAAATTGCCATCGTCGATCGCGGCTGATATTTCAAATGCCAATCGCTGCAGTGACGTCTCCTGTTGTTCGCTCAGTGTGTAAAGTCGAGACAAACGATCACTGTTGGCAATGGGAAGATTGTAACTTTGCCCCACTTTCGCCCACAAATACGCATGTTCAAAGCGTTTAAGCGCATGATTGGTGGTGGCGAGTGATTTAATCACCTCTGGAATCACGTCTTGCTTTACGGTGAGATCGCGGCCGTCATACAGCTCCAACGCGTGCAATAAAATCTCCACGGTTTTAGCTTTATCCCGTGAGACATAATAGGTCGCCAGACCAAGTTGTAACTGGGGCGTTTCCAGATGGGGAGTGCCTTCAAGCTTTAAAAACTGGGGTAGGGCGCCGTTGTCACCCTGAGACCAACGGTAGTAAATCACCGGTGGTTGATAAGAGGCTTCCAGTTCATCTTCCAAACGAGCAATCGCATCATAAGCATGGTAGACCGCCTCCGTACGCTTGGTTTTGCGTTGTTTGAGTGTGGTAGGCTCAATTTCAGCTACCAGCTCCATACAGCGCAAGTACGCCTTTGTTTGCTTGAGTTCGGTAAGTTTATTGAGATCGGTTGGCTTTTGGTCAACCGCCAAACGATCGAAAATCAGGTCCGAGCGCTCAAATCGGCATTGTCCGTCGCCAATGTTTAGCCCTTCGCATAATTCGGGGTGCGTTTCGCACACTTGATTGGTGGTCGGTTGTCCATCGCAGCCGACGAGTAGCAGTAAACTCGTGACAAGACCGAGACGATAAACGTAGCGAGTAAGTAATCGTAAATTCATTATTTGTCGTACCCTGAGTCAACTACGTCGAGTATACGTTATCTTTGAGTGTAGTTGATGCGTAAAAGCGTGATAAAGCGCACTGTGCTAAACATGCCGTCTACCGACCAAGATCAGGCATAATAGTCGGACCCGGACCACACAGAGGTAATCATGGATATAGAACAAGTCTTAAAAGCAATGACGCCTGAAATATACGATCGTTTGTGTTACGCGGTAGAAACCGGTAAATGGCCTGATGGTACCAGCCTTAATCAAGCACAACGCGATCAAGCCTTGCAAGCCGTTATGCTTTATCAATCACGTCATAACAGCCAGCCTCAACATATGACGGTCGCGAAAGGGGGTCAGGTGACTTGGAAATCAAAAGCCGAGCTCAAGCGTGAATTTGCCGGTCAAGATGGGCAGCGCATCGATATTGAGACCAAGCACTAGTGCTAACCCAATCAGCACCAATGCTGATCGAATAGATTGGGCGGCACGCCTTGTGGGATATGGTTTGCTGAACGTGTCCTCGCTAAAGCGTAAACGCCGGCATTCGGCCGGCGTAATCGTCACAATAGCGTTCACTGTCACTTCTGTTCACACGCTAATAATAGCTGAGCTCACCACGTAAATCTTTTTGCACCCAAGTTCGCAAGGTTTCAAAGGGTAATGACTGACTGAGCAAGAAGTGAAGCTTGGCTAACGCCGCTTCGGGTGTCATGTCATAACCACTCAGTACTCCCGCATCGGCCAGCGCACAGCCGGTCGCATAGCCACCCATATTGACCCGTCCCGCCAAGCATTGAGTGAGATTCAACACCAGCACACCGCGATCCGTAGCCTGTTTGAGTAAATCGAGTAACTCGGGATTTTGTGGTGCGTTGCCGACCCCAAAGGTTAATAAGATCATCGCATTGACGGGCTGTTTAAGCGCATTTCTGACAACGTCTGGCGAAATGCCCGGATACATCATGATCACGGCAACCGGTTGATCGCTAATAGTATGGACCTTAAACGGCCCTTGCGAAGGTTGATTGAGCTTGTCCGCTTTTACCTCAATATGAATCCCAGCTTCAAGCAACGCTGGCAAGTTGGGTGAGGTAAACGCGTTAAACCCGTCAGCATGCGACTTAGTGCTCCGATTGCCGCGCAGAAGTTGGTTGTTAAAAAACAGCGTCACTTCGTTCACCGGATAATTCGATGCAATATGCAGTGCGTTGAGCAGGTTGGCTTGCCCGTCGGAACGCAACTCAGCAATCGGGATCTGGGAGCCGGTGACTATTACCGGCTTTTCTAAATTTTCTAACATAAATGACAGCGCCGATGCTGTGTATGCCATGGTATCTGTGCCATGCAATATCACAAAGCCGTCATATGCGTGGTAATTTTCGCCAATATCGTCCGCAATCCGTTGCCAATCCGTTGGCGTCATGTCCGATGAATCAATGAGTGGTTCGTACTCATGGATAGTAAAAAGCGGCATTTCTGGACGATGGAATTCAGGCATGTTTTCCAACTGTTGCTGGAGAAAGCCGGACACTGGGACATAACCATGATCAGATTTTTGCATCCCGATCGTGCCACCAGTGTAAGCAATATAAATATGTTTACGTTCCATCATGTCAAATCTGCATTTAATGAGCGTGAGCACAGTATACATGTAACGATTACATCGGTAATACCGAGCGACACACAGAATAGAAGAAAAACAGAGAAGAGGCCCTGACCGAACGGCCAGGGCGAGTGGTTCCTACTGATACTCACAGTTTAAGCAGAATAAGTAACGACCTTGCGGATCGTTAAACTTTTCCAGCAAGGTTAACGACTGCCACTGAGGCGATGCCGTCAACTGGCGCGCAATCGATGGCATTGTCGCTTGCACCGCTTCACCGAGCACGTTGGCGCTTTGCCCCAGCACTTCGTTGATAAATTGCTCAAACGGCGTCAGTGGCTGTTGCATCCAATCTAGTTGATAGTTTTCGAGGTTAGCCAGTTCAGCGGCGGCAGACACGGCGTCGTCAAAGTCACCCAAGCTGTCAACTAATCCCAAACTCAAGGCATCTTGTCCCGTCCATACCCGACCTTGAGCGACTTGGTTTGCCTTTTCCATCGACATATCGCGATGGTTGCTGACCAATGACAAGAAGCGATGGTAACCATGCTCAATGCCTAACTGCATGATATCTCCTACCTCGTCTGGCAGTGCCCGCGTTACGCCAACCCCTGCAAACGGTGTGGTGCCGACACCATCAGACTGCACGCCGAGATCACCCAGCGTGTTCTCAAAGGTGGTGAACAAGCTAAAAATACCGATTGAGCCGGTAATCGTGGTGGGCTGAGCGATAATACGATCGGCGCTGGCAGATAACCAATAACCGCCAGAGGCGGCGACACTCGACATCGAGACCACCACAGGTTTACCCGCTTCGCGTAGCGCATCCACTTCATTACGGATAATTTCAGAGGCGAATGCACTGCCCCCTGGACTATCGACGCGAAGCACGACCGCTTTCACACTGCTGTCAAGGCGGGCATCGCGTAGCATAGCGGCAGTGGTATCGCCACCCACGGTCCCTGGGCGCTGACGTCCATCCATGATCGGACCACTGGCGACCACGACGGCGATATTATCACTGCCTGGCAGGCTAAAGCCGCTTTGTATTTTTGGCAGATAATCGTAATAGCCGGTGTATTCGAAGCTGTCTTCACCGTCACTGCCAAATTTATCGGCCAAATAGCGACGAATTTGCTGACGCGTCATGCGCTTATCGACAATGCCAAGATGCTCAGAGAGGGCGGCAAAATCGCCATCAAAGTCACGCAATGAGGCCAGTAATTGCTTCGCGCTCGGGGACAGTACACTCGGCTCGATGCCACGATTGTTCGCCACATCGCCGACATAGGCATCCCACAGCTGAGATAACCAAGCTTGATTGGCTTCTCGGGCAGCGTCTGACATATTGTTGCGTGTGTATGGCTCCACAAATGACTTATAAGTACCGACTCGGAACACGTGTGTGCTCACATCGAGCTTATCGAGTAGGTCCTTCCAATATAAGTTGTAACTGCCGTAACCTTGCAACATCACCATACCATCGGGCGACATCAGGACTTCATCGGCATAACTGGCCAAGTAATACTGGCTTTGACTGTAGGTGCCGCCAATTGCAATCACAGGTTTACCGCTGTTTTTGAAGTCCTCGATGGCTTTGGCGATGTATCGTAGCTTGGTCAGACTGGTAGAAGGCATATCGCCTAGGCTTAAAACTAAGCCATTAACCTGTTCATCCGTCGCGGCATGGCGCACGGTATCAACAATATCAAACAACACGTTCTCGGTTTCTATCGGTTGTCCGAGCGCATTGCGAGATAAGGTATCAACAGGACTTAAGCGCTGTTGTTGTTCAACAATAGGGCCGTCAATATTGAGTAGGAGCGCCCGTGGCTCTGGCTCACTTTGCGCCACTTTTGCGGTAGCGGGGTCCTTTGAGGTCAGCGGCGTATCGGCAGTAAAAGCAAAGTAGATTGCCACGATCACGCCTATGAAAAGGACGTTTAACAAAAGTTGGCGGGCGAAACTGAGAATACGCCACAACCATCGGAATAGGGATGCAATAAAGCGAAACAGTTTTTTCATACGTGAGTCCATCGGTGCATGTCGCTGATATCCTAGCTGATCAGAGCTCAGATCGATAGGCTATCAACCGCGTCATTGTTCTATAATACCGAGCGAAAGTCCTACCCAGATCAATAATTCACGATTTCATGTTGCCAGCTTGTAAACGAATGTTTGAAATCACGTGTCCGTCAGCGCTATAGTCTGGTCAGACCACAACAATAAGTGAGCAAGCGATGGAACAGCACCCTTATCCCCACATGCTAGCCCCGCTCGATCTTGGGTTTACTACCCTGAAAAATCGTGTCTTGATGGGCTCAATGCATACCGGGCTTGAAGAAGCAAACGATGGTTTTAAAAAATTGGCGGCCTTTTATGCTGAGCGAGCCAAAGGTGAGGTGGGGCTCATTGTAACAGGCGGATTTTCGCCTAATTTTCGTGGCCGTCTAACCCCATTTAGTGCCCAGTTTAGCTCTGGACGCGCGGCGCGTGCACATCGCGCGATCACCGAAGCTGTTCATGAAAATGGCGGCAAAATCGCGCTGCAATTACTTCATGCCGGTCGTTATGCCTTTCATCCGTTTGCCCAAAGTGCGTCAGCGATTCGCGCGCCAATCAGTAAGTTCACCCCGTTTGAAATGAGCGAGCGGGCGATTTGGCGTACGATTAAAGCCTTTGGCCGCAGTGCCGCGCTTGCTCGCGAAGCTGGCTATGACGGGGTCGAGATCATGGGCTCTGAAGGCTACCTGATCAATCAGTTTTTCTGCCACCGCGCCAACCGCCGTTATGACCAATGGGGCGGGCCAGTCGACAATCGTATGCGGTTTGCGGTTGAAGTGATGCGAGCGGTGCGTCAAGCGGCCGGTGATGACTTTATCGTTATTTTTCGTCTGTCGATGCTGGATTTGGTCGAGCAAGGCAATACCTTTGAAGACGTGGTCACGCTCGCGAAAGGCCTAGAAAAAGCAGGCGTCACTATTATTAACACCGGTATTGGCTGGCATGAAGCGCGAGTGCCTACTATCGCGACCCAGGTGCCACGAGGCGCATTTAGCTGGGTCACTGAAAAACTAAAAGGCGAGGTATCGGTGCCGTTAGTCACCTGTAACCGTATTAATACCCCAGAGGTTGCCGAGTCGATTCTCGCCAAGGGGCAAGCGGATATGGTCTCCATGGCGCGCCCATTCTTAGCCGATGCTGAATTCGTTGCGAAGGCCAAAGCCGACCAGTCGAATGACATTAATACGTGTATTGCCTGCAACCAAGCCTGTCTGGACCATGTCTTTAAAGGCAAGCGTGCCAGTTGTTTGGTTAACCCTAAAGCTTGTTATGAAACCGAGCTCGTGGCAACGCCTGTACGCCAAGTGAAACAAGTGGCGGTAATTGGTGGCGGAATGGCCGGGATAAGCTGTGCCACTGAAGCGGCTGAACGCGGACATGACGTGACCTTGTTCGAAAAAGCGGATCGGCTCGGCGGCCAGTTTAATTTAGCGATGACGATTCCGGGAAAAGAAGAATTTAAAGAAACTATTCGCTACTACCTCAGACGATTGGAAAAAGCAGGCGTGACGGTCAAGCTTAATCAAGCCACTGATGTCGATACATTGCGTGCGTTTGACGATATTGTTGTCGCCACGGGTGTGAAGCCACGCCGTCCCGCCATTGAAGGCGTTGATCACCCGAGCGTCATCGATTATCAAACCTTTATTCGTGAACAGCCTGAGTTGGGGAGCCATATCGCCATTATCGGTGCCGGAGGGATCGGCGTTGATGTCGCGACCATGATTACCGAACCCAAAAATCAAAGTTTGGACGCTTGGCTCAATGAGTGGGGAATCGATAAGACTATTACCCACGAAGGCGGACTCTACCCTGGGCACGATACGCTTAGCGACAAGCAGGTGTGGGTATTGCAGCGTCGCGAAGGACGAGTCGGAAAAGGTCCGGGCAAAACCACCGGTTGGATCCATCGAAAAACGTTACAAAAGCGTGGTGTGAATCTTGTCGGTGGCGTGAGCTACCATAAAATTGACGATGAAGGCCTGCATATCAGTGTTAAAGGAGAAGCACACCTGATCCCTGCCACCCAGATCATCTTGTGTGCGGGGCAAGAATCGGTGAATACGTTGGCCGAGCAGCTTGATGATGCCAGTGTCTCTTACCATTTAATTGGTGGTGCCGAGCATGCGGGAGAGCTCGATGCGAAGCGAGCCATTCGCCAGGGGATTGAGACAGCCTTGGCGCTTTAGCGGCGGGAGTCTGTGCTAATATGCTGATATCGCTCATGCAGTGAGCACTAAACGGTTAAAAAGGATAAACCATGGACGCACTTGATTTGCTATTAAAGCGCCGCTCTGTGCCACGATTAGCAGCGCCAGCGCCGAGCGGTGAAGCACTAGAAAACATTATTCAAGCAGGATTACGAGCCCCTGATCATGGCGCACTAACGCCGTGGCAGTTTGTGATTTGCGAGGGCGATGGGCTGACGCGGCTTTCAACCATTTTAGCCGAGGCAGCACAGGCCAACGGCGCGGATGAAACGGCAGTGAAAAATGCCAAAAACGCACCCTTTCGGGCCCCGATGGTGGTGGCCGTGATTGCGCGTACACGTGTGCATGACAAAGTTCCGACCATTGAGCAGCATATTTCTGCGGGATGTGCGACGCATGCGATGCAAATGGCAGCGGTCGCACAAGGGTATCAGGGCTTTTGGCGCACCGGCGCATTTGCATACCACCCTGCCGTGAGAGAGGCGTTAGCCGTTGAAGGCGATGATCATATCGTGGGTTTTTTGTACTTAGGAACGCCTGATTGTGCGGCGGCTAATGCGCCTAAACGCGATACTAGCCAGTTTGTCTCTTATCTTTAAGCCACGAGAAGGGCTTGGTTAATCGAGAAAACCTGTGCATATGTACAGGTTTTTTATTGCGCCTCGATCGTGCTTTGCATACCATGCGGACAGCGACTGATAAAGAGACTCTGTCATGGCACGATTATTTATTGCGGAAAAACCGAGTTTAGGGCGCGCAATTGCCGCAGGCCTGCCTAAGCCTCATAAAAATCAGAAAGGATACATTGAAACAGGGCAGGGAGATGTGGTTACTTGGTGTATTGGCCACTTACTCGAACAAGTCGAGCCCGAGGCTTATGACAGCCGCTATAAAAAATGGCATCTGGCTGACCTTCCTATTGTGCCTCAACAATGGCAATTGCGCCCGCGCAAAGCCGCCTCAGGCCAGCTGTCCGTGGTTAAAAAACTGATTAAGCAATTTGATCAGCTGGTTCATGCCGGCGACCCAGACCGCGAAGGGCAGCTGCTGGTGGATGAAGTGATTGACTATGCGAAGGTCAGTCAGAGCAAAAAAGCCAATATAAAACGCCTTTTGATCAGTGATTTAAACCTGGCTGCGGTGAAAAAATCGCTAAGCAACATGCAAGACAATAAGGGTTACATGCCCTTATCTGTTTCCGCGTTAGCTCGGTCACGTGCCGATTGGGTCTATGGGATGAACCTGACGCGTGCTTATACCCTGCTAGGGCAACAGGCCGGTTATCAAGGCGTATTGTCGGTCGGGCGGGTACAAACGCCGGTGCTTGGTCTGGTGGTGCGACGCGATCAAGCAATCAAACATTTTATTCCCCATCCGTATTATCAGCTCGACGCCATCATTGCTCATCAAGGGAGTGAAATACGCGCGCGATGGCAGCCCAGTGACGCCTGCGCCAAATGGCAAGACGAGCAAGGGCGCGTACTTTCTCGGTCACTCGCCGACAATGTCGCCAATCGAATTACGGGGCAGCCAGCCACGGTCACTGACGCGGAACGTCAGCAGCGAAAGCAAGCGGCGCCACTGCCTTATAACTTGTCAGCCTTGCAAATAGACGCATCAAAGCGATTTGGTTTTAGCGCCCAAAAAGCCCTGGATGTGTGCCAACAACTGTATGAGCGCCACAAGATCATTACCTATCCGCGATCGGATTGTCGTTACTTACCTAAAGGGCACTTCGCTGAGGCGCCCAAGGTGTTGGCAGCGATTAAAAAGGGGTGTCAGACACTGATCCAGGCTTGTGACAGTGCGGATCCAAAACGCAAAGGCAAAGCATGGAACGATGCCAAAGTCGGTGCGCACCATGCGATTATTCCAACCGCGAAAGCTGCGCCTGCGAGCTTGTCAGGCGATGAAGCGAAAATTTATCAGCTGGTAGCGCGCCAATATGTGATGCAGTTTTATCCGCCTGCCGAGTATGCAGAAGGAAAACTGGTGTTTGATATTGCCGGTGGCTGTTTTATTGCCAAAGGCAAGGTGCTCACTCAAGCGGGCTGGCGCGCGCTATTGCCCTCCACGCAAACCGCAGACAGTGACGCTACGCCTTTGCCCTTAATGGAGAAAGGTGAGCAAGCGCAGTGTGAGCGTGGCGACATTAAAGACTGCATGACCGAGCCACCGGCTGCGTTTACCGAATCCAGTTTGTTACAAGCGATGACCGGCATTGGCCGCTATGTGCAAAACAAAGCACTGAAAGAGATACTACGAGAAACCGATGGGCTCGGGACCGAAGCCACTCGGGCTGGGATTATTGAGCTGTTGGTAAAACGTGGTCTTTTGAATCGACAAGGAAAAACACTTCACGCGACAGCCAGTGGAACGGGATTAATTGATGCCTTACCCGACAGTGCGACCTACCCGGATATGACCGCTGATTGGGAGCGGCAGCTGCAAGATATGGCGGACCGACAATGCGCGTATCACCCCTTTATGCAAGCGTTAACCGACAAGGTCTCGGGCTTGATTGAAAGTGTAAAAACCTCACCACCGCCTGCCTCTTTGCAAGGTTTACCGGCTGCGCCGGCAAAAACATTTAAACGTAAAACACGGCGCACCAGCAGTCGTCGTAAAGGAGCGGCGAAATCAACGGGTAAGACCGCGGCACAATAACCGCACCAGTATACTCGAGCAAAAAATGCAGTGATCGCCCGATAATAGACTCGCGGCCACTAAAATAAATAGGCGGCGAGACAACCGACCAACGTCATCACAAACAAAAAGAGTTTTAATAGCTTGGGATTCGCGGAGATAGCAAATCGTACCGCAATCCGTGCCCCGACCATGGTCCCTATCGCCAGGATCAGCCCTGGCGCCCAGCGGATCAGATCATCGGCAATAAACACCAGCAGTGAAAGAGAGGTGAAAGCTAAGGTGCATGCCAGTTTGAGTGCATTACCACGGACCAAGTCGTAGTGTAAGGTGCCACATAGCGCGGCGAGCAAAACAAATCCGACCCCTGCTTGTACGAATCCGCCATAAAAGCCAGCGAGCATAAGGCCAAACCATGCGGTGGGTGTATCAGCCACCTTTTTGACTGGCGTACCGGCGGGGGGGCCAAAAGTGGCTGGCTTAACCAGCATCACTACCGTCATGGTCAGCAAGGTACCGAGTAGCAAGGGTTTGACCCAACTCGTTGGCAACCATGCAGCGGCCAATGCGCCGCACAAGCCCCCGATTAAATTCGGTATCAATACCGGAATGATATCCTGAGTATCGAGCTTGTTATGTTGGCGAAACCCGCTCATCCCTGACGCACACTGTAGCCATACCGCCACCCGATTGGTGGCGTTGGCGACATCGGCAGGCATGCCCATCACCATCAATGCAGGTAATGTTAGGTTAGAGCCACCACCCGCGAGGGTATTGATAATCCCGGCGATCACGCCCAAAACCACCAAGATAAAACTGTATTCGAGGCTGATTGCCATACACGCTCCTTGTTTGCAATCTCTTGTGTTTTTTGGATAAAGGCGGTTTGATTGTATCGCCAATATGTGTATGTAACCGTTTGATCCTACGCATACAGAGCCTGTGTAATGCGGTGAAACTGACCGGTAACACTGGCGATTCTCTCTATGCCCTTTATAATCACGTGCTACACCTGAGGTTTTTGGTTAATGTTCGCTCCATACAGAGCGAGATAAGGTTGTACCAGGTCATGCAGCAAGCTGTTCCATCGGCACTTGATAAAGTCGCCCGCCGCTCGGCGCGAGTCGGATTCATTTATAATGTGGTTATCTCCGTGATGGTCTTCATGTTTGCGGTGGTTTCCGTGGAGTTTTGGTTATATCAACAAGCCCATGACCAAGAAGTAAAAGACGTTCGTAACGCCTTGTTGGCCTACCGCTCGCGGATTGAGCTCAAAGTGACGCAGAATGTCGATTTAAGTCATGGACTAACCACCTATATCAGCTTAAATCCAGATCTGACGCAAGACCAATTTTCCCGCTTTGCCAGCCAGTTAAAAGCCAAATCTGCTCATATCCTCAATTTTGCCGCTGCCAGAAATTGGGTGATCAGTCATGTGTATCCTGCGTCGTTAAAGCGTATCTTAGTCGGGACGCGTTACCATGATGTGCCTGAGCAATTAGCCAGTGTACGTGCGGCGTATGCCTCCAGTGAGCCCGTGATTTCAGGGCCGGTCGATCTTCTTCAAGGCGGAACCGCCTTAATTGCACGTCAATCGATCATCAATCAAAACACAGGGTTACCCTGGGGCGTGTTATCCACGGTGCTCGATATTGATAGCCTTTTCTCCGCAAGCTTTGCCGAGGGCGAGGCGTATCCAGTGCGTGTGGTGTTGCAAGAAAAATCGACCGCCGAGGGGAGGTTTACCCCCATTTACGGTGAGCCTTCGATCTTAGCGCAGTCCCCTGAATCCGTCGCAGTGAGCTTACCCTCCGGCCACTGGCGCTTATTGGGGATCCCGCAAGACGGTTGGAAAAGTTTGCATCCTCACCCCACGGTATGGGGGGTTGGCTTGATTATCTTAGGGTTTTGGATCGGCGGATTATATGCTCGATTAAATGCTGGACGCAGCTTTGCGCAGTCGATTGGTCGCATGGTTGATGATAGTTACCGCTTTAGGAGTATCTTTAAACGCCATGATGCGGTGATGATGTTACTGGATGCCAAAAGTGGCGAAATTTTAGATGCTAATGACAGTGCCCAACGTTTTTATGGCTATGACCATGCAACGCTCACAGCGATGAGTATCAGCGAGATTAATACACAAGTCGACAGCACCCTCAAACAAAGCCTTTCACAGGCGAGACAGCGCGAGAAAAACTGCTTTATTTTTGAACATCGGCTAAAAAACGGTGAGAGTCGCCATGTCGAGGTTCATTCATCCCCGATCACCGTTGGTAACGCCCGCCTGCTGTTCTCGGTTATCCACGATGTATCTGAACGGTTAGAGGTTGAACGTAAGTTGATGCTCAATGCGAAAATCTTTGAGCAATCGAGCGAAGGGGTGCTGATCACGGATGCGCAAGGTGCTATCGTCGCCGTCAATGGTGGCTTCAGTGCGATCACCGGGTATCAAGAAGAAGATGTCGTCGGCGCAATGCCATCCATTCTGAATTCGGGCCGTCATGACGCACATTTTTTCGCCGAAATGTGGCAGCAGATACATCAAGAGGGACATTGGAAAGGCGAAATCTGGAATCGCCGCAAAGATGGTATCGTGTATCCACAGCTTCTCTCGATCAGTGTGGTAAAAGATGACGCCGGTGACGTGGTGAATTATATCGGTGTTTTCTCTGATATCACCCAGCTTAAAGACTCAGAAAAAAAACTGATTGATTTGGCCCACAATGACTCGCTAACCGGATTACCGAATCGCCTGCTGCTTACGTCGCGCATTCGTCAAGCGATGAATAGGCAATCGGTCCAGCGTAACCAGCTGGCGTTGATGTTTCTCGATCTTGACCAGTTTAAGTTCGTCAATGATAGCCATGGCCATACCGTCGGTGATGAGCTCCTTAAATTAGTCAGTCAGCGCTTAGAGGGTCTGTTAGAAGAGGGCGATACCTTAGCCCGTCTCGGTGGCGATGAATTTGTGATCCTACGGGTGATTCATGCTGATGATAATGCCTGTATTCGCTTATCTGAAGATGTGATCCATGCCATGAATCGCCTGTTTATGCTCAAAGGTGGGATCGACGCTCAAATCGGTGTCAGTATCGGCATTGCCCAATATCCAGAGAATACCGCGAGTACCGATGATCTGCTGACCTTTGCCGATTCGGCGATGTATCACGCGAAAAAATCGGGGCGAAACACCTATGCGTTTTACAATGATGCGTTGACGGTAGAAGCGAATCACAAGTTACGTTTGGCGGTCGAGCTACGTCAGTGTGTGCAAAATGAAGAGTTAGAATTATATTACCAACCCCAGGTCGATCTGGTGACCGGCGATATTATTGGCGTCGAGGCGTTATTGCGTTGGCATCACCCAGAGCGGGGGCTGTTATCACCGTTTTACTTTATTGATGTCGCCGAAGAGCGCTCGATTATCCACGATATCACGCAGTGGGTGGTTGAGACTGGATGTCAGCAATTAAAAGCCTGGCAGGATGCGGGCCTCAACGTGTCTATGGCGGTGAATATCTCGCCGCGCAACCTTGCCGACGTGGCCTTTACGCAAGTGGTGTTTGAGGCCTTGGACCGCACCGGCGCCGATCCGCGCTTTTTAGAGTTAGAAATTACCGAAAATACCTTGATAGAAAACCAAGCCAACGCGTTAAAAGTGCTGGAGCAATTACGTGATAAAGGGGTTGGGATTGCGATCGACGATTTCGGTACTGGCTATTCATCGATGGCTTATCTCAAGCGCTACCCCATTTCAAAATTAAAAATTGATCGTCATTTCATTAAAGACATACAAAGCCAATCGCCCGATGAACAAGAAGTGGCAATTGTGTCGGCTATGATTGCCATGGCCGATAGCCTTGGGATGGGGGTCGTTGCTGAGGGCATTGAGACCTTGCATCAACAGGCGATTTTGCATGAATTGGGCTGCACCTTTGGTCAAGGGTTTCTCTATCGCCGTCCTATTCCTGCCGTGGAGATGAGCGAATTGTTAGGCCTGGATCCGGAGGGAGAGTGCGGCGCGTAATCGGCTCCTCCTCTAACTGTCATCGCTCACAGTTTTAGGGCGCAGAGGCAGGAATGATGTCAATGCCTTGCTGTTTTTTTACCCTGATAGAAAATGGCAAGGAGCACAATCATGACTTTTTTCTTTCCTCGACAGCGGCTGGCCATCGCGGTAGCGGCCTCGTTGACTATGGCAGCGTCGTTTTCCACTGCGGCGGCCCCGCATATCACGGTAACCACAGCAACGACACAGTCTGACCGACCGCTTGATCCCAACGCCCCAGCGGTCTTCTCGTTAGGTAAGAACACCTACCAAATCAGTGTGGAAGGGATAGCAGGTGACTGTCAGGCCGCGTCTCCCGAGAACGCGAAATTTAATACGCCTATTCCGCTTTCTTGCCAAGATCAGACAAACTTTGAACTTACCGTGCGTTTTGCTGGGGATTATGGGTTTTATTATCAGCCAGAGACGCAAACAATCCGCGTTAAACGTGAACCGAAAAAGACCGCATCAAGGTTTAAACGCCCGTTGCCCGATGTCCAGTGTCACCGCTATCAAGGTGGGCCGGTCACCCTCTCTTTGGGAGAGAGTTTTGCCGATGGCACGCAATTAAAAGAGGCGCTCAGTGGGCAGGTTGTCACGGTGAAAAATCACAGCGTGACGCTCACCCCAGCCTCTGAAAGTGGCGGGTTGGTGTTGCTCGCCCCGGTTACAGCACCAGAGCCAGATTTTACCTATCGCAATGCAAACATTTATTTTGTCATGGTGGACCGATTCAGCAATGGCGATCCGAGTAATGATCACAGCTATGGGCGGCGTCAGGATAAAGCGCAAAACATTGGTACCTTTCATGGCGGAGATCTACAAGGCGTGATCGACAAATTGGATTATATCCAAGCGCTCGGCACCGATGTAATCTGGTTATCGCCGATCGTAGAGCAGGTTCACGGGTTTGTCGGTGGTGGCAGTCAAGGGGACTTTCCGTTTTATGCCTACCACGGCTATTGGTCGCGTGACTTTACCCAAGTAGACAACAACTTTGGTGATGATGCCACACTAAAAAAATTGGTCGACGAAGCGCATCAACGCGGACTAAAGGTGTTTCTGGACGCAGTCGTCAATCACCCAGGTTACGCAACGCTCGCGGATTTACAGCAAGACGGGATTGAGGTAGTCAATGACACTGAATTACCGGCGCAATGGCAAAATTGGCAGCCCGGTGACGGACAAAGCTGGCATGACTTTCATGATGCGATTGATTATAAGAGCACGAATTGGCAGCAGTGGTGGGGAAAAGACTGGGTACGCGCAGGATTACCGGGGTACGATGAGCCTGGCAGCAGCGATAAAACGCTGACCTTAGCCGGATTGCCTGACTTTAAAACTGAATCTTCGCAACCGGTGACCCCGCCACAATGGTTGCTCAACAATCCCGGCACGCGGGTAAAGGTGCGAGACAATTACACAGTGAGTGATTACTTACTCGAATGGCAAACCCAGTGGGTTGCGCGTTTTGGTATTGATGGTTTTCGTGTTGATACCGTCAAGCATGTTGATGGTGAGGTTTGGCGAGCGTTAAAAGCACACGCCTCAGAGGCATTGAAAAGCTGGCGCGCCGCTAATAATCAAACGGGCGAGCCCTTTTGGATGATGGGAGAAGTATGGGGGCACAATGCCTACCGGAGCCCTTATTTTGACCAAGGCTTTGATGCACTGATTAACTTTGATCTGCAAAAGCGGATGGACAAAGGGGCGTATTGTTTAAGTGAAATGGAAACCACGTATCACGCGTACGCTGAGACCATGCAAACAGAAGCGGATTTCATTCCGGTTAGCTATATGTCGTCTCATGATACCGAGCTCTTTTTTAGCCGTTTTAAAGATGCCAGCATGCAGCGCGGTGCTGCCAACGCATTACTTCTGGCGCCCGGTGCGGTGCAAGTCTATTACGGTGATGAAGTTGGACGTGATTTAGGCCCTTACGGCGATGACTTTCACCAAGGAACACGCTCGGATATGGTGTGGCAGCGTAACGCCATGCAGGCGGGGTTATTAAACCATTGGCGAAAAGTGGGGCAGTTTAGGCAACGCCACCCTGCGGTAGGTGCGGGCGCGCACCAAGTGATCCCTCAACCAGGCGCGTATGTCTTTTCCCGGCAATATGGAGAAGACACCATTGTTGCCGCGTTTGTCGGGCGTCAAGCCGAATAAGTGCCCGCCGCGAACAGGATGTTTATCCTTGTTGAACGTACCATACGAAAAAGCCCGTCGCTCATTGAGCGACGGGCTTATATGTATTGGTCGGTCTGACTGGATTTGAACCAGCGACCCCTGACACCCCATGACAGTGCGCTACCAGGCTGCGCTACAGACCGACTAAGCGCTATATTACGAATCGACCTAATGGCTGTCAATTGCTAAACGCGGTTGTTTCCCCGTTTTTCAATTGTTTGGCTACTTATGCGCCACTTATTGGCCATTATTGCGGCTCGTGATCCTCAGGATAATAGAAACGCTTTAATTCGTGCATCACTTGCATTAATAGTGACAACTGGGGCTTACCTTCGGGAAGTGGGGTATAGTGGCGATCATAGACCTTATAATTGCCAAATTTATCCACCACCGTGGTTTTTTGTGGCTGTATCACCACAATATCGCGACTGTCACCGGCCAACACCCATTTGCGTGATTGGCTTTCGAGTTCAAACAGATTCACACCGCTACTGTAACTGTTGGCGGGTGAGCTCACCGATAGCATCGACTCCATCAATGTCGGTGCCACATCAAGGTGGCTACTGTAATGATTGATCTGCTCGGCCGGTTGATTAGGCCAGTGCATCACCATCGGTACTTGAAGCTGATAACGGCTGTAGTTTGAGTTCGACCCCCAACTATTCATCCCGGTTTCATTAAATTCCATGCCGTGGTTTGCCGTAATCATCACTACGGTATTGGCTAGCTTTCCCGAAGTCTCAAGCTGTTGAATCAGTTCGCCCAATTGCTCATCCAGATAGTGAGCGGCATTGTTATAGCTATTTTTGAGGACCAAGCCTGTTTGCTGGTCGACACCGGCCATTCCACTGTTAAGCGCCGGTTGGAAAGGTTGCGCATAGTCGCCGCCTTGCTCATATTCATTCACCGTGGCGAGCTCTAAATAACCAAACCAAGGTGTATTTGCTTGGCGCGCTTGTAGCCAGCTTTGCATCGAGGTGATCGCACTGGCATCGGCCTGCCAAGCCGGCGCCTCTGACTGTGTATCACGGTCGAGTGCGCGACTAAAAATACTTTGATAGTAAATGGGGTTAGAAAAGTTATCGCCACTGAACAGCCCGAGTTGATAGCGACGTTGATTGAGCGTATCCATCAATACAGGACGCAAACCCTCAGTTCGCGCGCTTTGCGCATAGCTGCCCGGCAGTCCATAAAAGAAACCAAACAAACCGGCCATATCATCGTTGCTGCTACTGAAGTGATTCTTAAACCACAGATTATCGGTAGCGAAACGATGCAGGTGAGGCATGGTGACTGGGTTAAGCATATCGGCACGTAACCCTTCAACCATCACCACCAATAAGTTTGGGCGGTATCTGTTGGCATCTGGCGCAAATGACAGTGGCTCCAACGGATAACGAATCACCTCGCTGGTTTCTTGGCCGCGCTGCTCGCGTAGGCGTTGATACTCTTGTCGATCGAGCAAGCCATACTTTTCCATAAAGGTTTTTGCTGTCATCGGATACGAGACAGGAAAGGTCGAACGCTGCGCCGTGACTGGACTATAAATGAACGCATCGGCCCAGATATGGATTAAATGGCTGGCAATAAAGCAAAGAGCAAACACGCTGGCAACCGGAACACCAACGCGTTTACGGGTTAATTTACGCAGCTTACGCCACACCCACTCGGCCATGACCAGCTCTAAGATAAAGATCACCGGCCCAGCAATAAATAAATACTGCCAGTGGGCATTCATATCGGTTTTTTCGCCGCTTAAAAGCAGCTCCCACACCAAGGGGTTGAGATGTAGGTGTAAGGTTTGATAGGCGTAAATATCCAGCAGCAATACCATCATTCCGACAGTCGCGACTATTACCGCAAAAAGCCGCATAAGACGCTGAGACGGGATGATAAAACTGGCTGGAAAAATGATCAGAATATAGAGCGCAAAAACCAGGAAGCCGAAGTGGCCGACCCAGTTAAAGATCAAGTAGCTTTGCCCTAATAGGGTGTCTGGCCACCCAGATTGGCTGATATAGCGGGTGCCCAGCAACATAGCGGCAATGATGTTGAAAAAGCTAAACCAATGCCCCCAACTGATCAGCTGGGATACTTTGTCGCGATACGATGTTCCGCTATCAACCATACAAATTTATTCTTCTCTGATTAGATACTGCTGCAAGCGTTATTGGTTATCGATGGATGCCATTAATGCTTGGGCGAACTTCTCGGCAAATGCCTGACGTTGTGCGGCAGGAATATTGTGGTTAAGGATATTGGTGGCGACATTCCCAATCACCATCAGTGATAAATCCGTCGATGCATCGTGTTGCTCTAACACATTGACAACATCACTGATAATACGTTCCACTTGCTTATCATCATATTTTGAGGTTACAGGCATAAAATCGTCTTGTCTTCTTAAAACCAAAGCAGCGTATAATAACCCACACTTTAGTCTTACTGAAAATCTTTTCAATCATGACCCTCACGCTTTCTAACGTAATATTACATCAAATTGTCAAACAAGCTGATGATTCGCTTAATGTTCAGCTTCGCGACGGACCATTACCGCTCAACGAACAAACCGAAAATCTGATGGCCGATGTACATCGGGTTTATCACGCAAAAGCAGGCAAAGGGTTTGCGTTGTTCGACACCGAGAGTGAATTCCAGCAATGGTTAAAGGCTTACCGCGCTGACGAACTGGACTTTCAAGCCTTTTCTGAACGCGCCGTTGAACGTCTGCGCGCTGAGCTCGCGAAATACCCATTTGCCGATAGTGGCACCTTGGTGATGGCGCATTACCGTGCCTTAGCCACTGACTACGTGTTTATTGGTGTGGTGGAATCAAAGCACAGTTTACGCGTCACGGACGAGCTTGACGTTAACGCCACCGAATACTTAGATGTCAGCAAAATGGATATCGCGGCACGGATTGATTTGTCTACCTGGGAGACGGATCCGGCATCAAATCGTTACTTGTCGTTTATCAAAGGGCGAGTTGGGCGCAAAGTTGCAGACTTCTTCCTTGATTTTTTGCAAGCGGAAGTGGGCATGGACAGCAAACAGCAAAACCAAGTGCTGATGCAGGCAGTTGAGGATTACTGTGATGATGCCCGTTTGGATAAAGAAGAGAAGAACAACTACCGCAAGCAGGTGTATGACTACTGTAACGATCAGCTTAAAGCGGGTGATGAAGTGGTGGTCAAAGAGCTCGCGGAGGAATTGCCAGCGACTCCCGAAGGAACGGACTTTTATCAATACACCAACCAGCAAGGCTATGAACTGGAAGCGCAGTTTCCTGCCGACCGCACCACCATGCGCAAGTTAACTAAATTTGTCGGATCGGGGGGTGGCTTATCGGTCAACTTTGATGCCATGTTGATGGGGGAGCGCGTGTTCTACGATCCAGACACAGACACCCTCACCATAAAAGGGACGCCCCCAAATTTGCGTGACCAACTACAACGCCGTTTATCCAGTCGAGACGATGAATAAAAAAAGCGGGACACGGCTAACGTGTCCCGCTTTATTTTAAGCGCTTTTATTGCTCGTTAGGCACGCTCTGGCGCAGACGCTATTGCGGTTGTATCTTCTTGCGCTTGTGCGGCCTGGTTTGGCTCAACCTTATCGACAAACCAACCGAAGTAGCTGGTCACGATGGTGACGGCAATACACACAAAGCTTAACCACATGAAGGGTGCATAAGACAAGGTGGCGACACCAAGAATACTGGCCATATAAATACCGTTATCACTCCATGGCACCATGCCTGAGGTTAACGTGCCACCAAATTCAGCGTTACGAGACAAGTTTTTACGTTGATAACCCAGTCTGTCGTAGTTTTTGGCACAGATTTTAGGGGTTAAGATCAGCGACACATACATGGCCGAGCCGAATACGTTCCCCATAAAGGCGGTGCCGATGGTGGAGGTTGCCAAGCTACCTGCACTGTTAACGCGACGCTCAAACAAGCTGGCAATGGTATGCAAGACCCCGACTTTTTCGAGTAAGCCACCAAAACCCAGACCAAACACAATCACAGCCACGGAACCGAGCATTGAAGACATGCCACCGCGGTTGAGAATGGCATCGATAAAGTCGACACCCGATGAGATAGAAAACGGCGCCCACGCGGTATTAATGGCGTTCACGGGGGTCATATCTTGCAGCATTACGGCCCAAACCACACCCAGTAATGAACCAAAACTAATGACCGGGAAAGACGGTAATCGCATTGCCAGCAGCGCGAGGACAATCAGCACCGGCACAAAGGATAGTGGTGAAATCACAAACTGATCCTGCATCGCTTGCTTTACCATCTCTACTTGGCTCATATCCACATTGCCTGCGTAGTGCCAGCCAATCAGAGTAAACAGAATACCGGTAATGATGTAACTGATCAGTGCAATCGGCAGCATGCCTTTAATGTGCTCAACGATTTCGACGCCAGACATTGACGAGGCAAGGATCACTGAATCAGACAATGGCGACATTTTATCACCAAAGTAGCATCCTGAAAGAACCGCACCTGCCGTCATTGGGGCAGGGATCCCAAGGCCTTGACCAATCCCCATCATGGCAATACCCGCGGTTCCGGCAGCCCCCCAAGAGGTGCCCGTCGCTAAAGCGGTTAACGAGCAAATCAACATGGTCGCTAAAAGGAAGATAGAAGGGTGGATAGCTTTAAGACCATAGTAAATAATAGTGGGGACGATCCCGCCTGCAATCCAGGTACCTACCAATGCGCCAACCGATAGAAGTATTAAAACGGCGCCTAAGCCGTTAGAAATTCCTTTCGTGGCAGCACTTTCAAGATCTTTGTATTGATGGCCAAGTTTTAACCCCAATCCCATAATCACAAACCAGCCGATAAATAAGGCCAGTTGAATGGGGAGGTCTAATTTGGCGGTAAACGAAAACGCGAGCGCCAAAAAGGCGCCAAGTGCTAATACCACCTGAATGATGGAGGGTAATCGAGCTTGCTGTGTTGTCATAACTTAACCTTCTTCACGTCGCTTGCTGGGTAACCGGTCGCTTGCGGGTTACCGATAGCGTTGAGCGAGTCAATATCATTATCGGAAGGTGGATCGTCTGTGATTGCGCGACTACTCCCTGCGCGATTTAGCGATGCCTTAAGCAACAACCAAACTCACATCACTGTCCTTGTTTCAGTATCCTTTGTTCCATTTGTGAGGGGCCCTACTCTAGCTAACAGAGTAAAGTGATGGGAAACATTTTTGTCGCTTATGTGAGTCGCGCGCGAATTAAGTTACATCCTGACATAATTAGTTAATATATGGTTATTTTAAGGGTGTTTAAATGTTTCAAAATTTTGTTTTGTCTGTGTTTTTCAGTTTGTTTTTTAGACGCCTGTACGTTAAATCAAGTTAGACATAGGTGACGGAAACTTGAAAATGAGGTCATTTAATAAGCAGGCAGAGGCGTTAACCTGACGACCGTGATAAGACGTGTTAGTATCAAAAACGTTTTTTCACTGACTGTCAGGCAACCATATGCTGTTGTTAACGGCGGTCACACAACATGGAGTGTGAAAATTATGATGCGAGTAGGTTTAGTTGGCTGGCGCGGCATGGTGGGATCGGTGCTGATGCAGCGCATGGTAGAAGAAAAAGACTTCGACCATATCGAACCTGTGTTTTTTAGCACCTCACAAGTCGGGATTGCAGCGCCGAATTACGGCAAAGATGCAGGCATGTTACAAGATGCCTATGACATTGAAACGCTCAAAACCCTCGATGCTATTATCACCTGCCAAGGCGGCGATTACACCAACGATGTTTACGCAAAACTGCGTGAATCAGGTTGGAAAGGCTATTGGATTGATGCAGCGTCATCATTACGAATGGCAGATGATAGTATCATCACCTTGGATCCGATTAACTTCAAACACATCCAAGCGGGGATCCATAACGACACGCGCACGTTCGTCGGCGGTAACTGTACGGTTAGCTTGATGCTGATGGGCTTAGGCGGTTTGTATCAAAACGGTCTGGTTGAGTGGATGACCGCGCAAACGTACCAAGCGGCGTCTGGCTCAGGCGCAAAACACATGCGCGAGCTGATCAGCCAAATGGGTGTCATCAATGATTCAGTGAACACTGACTTGGCAAGCCCTGCAACATCTATTCTAGATATTGACCGCAAAGTGGCTCAAACCCTACGCTCGAGCGATTTTCCTAGCGAGCAGTTTGGTGCGCCACTCGCAGGCTCATTGATCCCTTGGATTGACGTCAAGCGTGACAACGGCCAAAGCAAGGAAGAGTGGAAAGCCTCGGTTGAAACCAACAAGATCCTAGGGTTACAAAACAATCCGATTCCTATCGACGGGACTTGTGTCCGTGTGGGAGCCATGCGCTGTCACAGCCAGGCGCTGACCATCAAGCTGAAAAAAGCGGTGCCGATGGATGAGATTGAAGACATGATTGCGTCGCACAATGACTGGGTGAGCGTGGTGCCTAACGAGCGTGACGTGACCATGACGGATCTGAGCCCAGCGAAAGTGACAGGCACCATGTCTGTGCCAGTGGGTCGTCTCCGTAAGCTGGCGATGGGGGATGATTTCCTTAATGCCTTTACTGTGGGTGATCAGCTGTTATGGGGAGCGGCAGAGCCGCTACGCCGCACGCTGCGGATTATCTTGTCGGAAAAAGAACAAGATTAATTCTCTTGGACTTATCAAGTTCTGTTAAGCCGTCAACCTAGTTGGCGGTTTTTTTTTGCCTAAAATGCGAGTTTGCAAAGCGTATCAGGCATAAAAAAGGAGGCGATAAACGCCTCCTAGTGATTGGTAAGCCTGGGTTTACAAGAGCCAGGGCTTGCAACAGACCTTTTTCGCGCTCGGTCTATTGGCGATTGGTTTAGCCTGCGAAGTTTTTCGCGACGAAGTCCCAGTTAACCAGTTTCCAGAATGCAGCGAGGTAATCTGGACGCACGTTACGATAATCGATGTAGTACGCGTGTTCCCAAACGTCGACAGTCAACAATGGCGTTTCACCATCGTGAGTCACGGGCGTTTCGGCATTCGAGGTGTTGACGATTGCAACTGATCCGTCTGCTTTTTTCACCAACCAAGTCCAGCCTGAGCCGAAGTTAGTCACAGCAGCATTGGTGAACTGAGTTTTAAACTCGTCAAACGAACCAAATGCTTTGGTGATCGCGTCTGCAACGTCACCTGTTGGCTCACCGCCGCCATTTGGGCTCAGGCAGTGCCAGTAGAAGGTGTGGTTCCACACTTGGGCCGCATTATTGAACACGCCACCTGATGAGGTCTTGATAATGTCTTCGAGTGATTTACCTTCGAAATCTGTGCCTTCGATCAAACCGTTCAACTTCACCACATAGGTGTTGTGGTGCTTGTCGTAGTGGTAGTCGAGTGTTTCTTTTGAGATATGTGGTTCTAGTGCGTCTTTTGCGAAAGGTAATTCAGGTAGTTGGAATGACATTGCTATATATCTCCGTTTTTATCGTGAGAGTGCTTCCTGTAGTCGATCACTGACAATGCAGGGGCAAATACGAATAACTGACAACGGATGATCACTGACTACCTATTGCCGTTATCGCCACCTAACCATCGAGTGTGACTACTATTTTCGTTTTGCTGTATCTAGTTTAGCAAGTTTTTACTTTATTAAAAGGATCGCAGCAAAATTTTTACGCTTAATCCCACAAAACATTTAGGCATTTTTTTCCAGCCTGTTAACCAGTAGAATCAAAATAAGATTCACAGACAGTGTTCGAGGAAGCAATGGAAACAATGGACAAAATTAAGCAGCAAATCGAAGAAAACGCGATTCTGCTATACATGAAAGGGTCGCCGAAACTACCAAGCTGTGGTTTTTCGTCACAAGCCTCTCAAGCGCTGATGTCGTGTGGCGAGAAGTTTGCTTACGTGGATGTGTTGCAAAACCCAGAGATCCGCGCAGAGCTACCTGTTTACGCACAGTGGCCAACATTCCCACAGTTGTGGGTTGACGGAGAGCTGGTTGGCGGGTGTGACATCATCTTGGAAATGTTCCAAAAAGGTGAGTTACAGCCACTGGTCAAAGAAGCGGCCGCGCGTCGTGATGCGAGTGAAAACGAGTAATTGTTCGCGTTTATCCGGCTCTCGCCGTATCACTGAAGCGAGCCGTATCAGGTAAAAAGCCACGTTATAAAACGTGGCTTTTTTCTTGTCTATACCGCCTTTTTACTCACATAGCGCGTTCACGCCCTAGAGCATCATCGCGGCTAACCAGCCGAAGGCAATTAATGGCAGGTTATAGTGGATAAAGGTGGGGACCACGGTATCCCAAATGTGTTCATGTTGGCCATCGGCGTTCAGGCCCGACGTTGGACCCAAAGTAGAATCCGAAGCGGGTGAGCCAGCATCGCCCAGGGCGGCGGCCGTTCCCACCAAGGCAATGGTTGCCATCGGCGAGAAGCCAAACGCCAGTGAGAGTGGCACATAAATGGTAGCGATAATGGGAATGGTCGAGAACGACGAGCCGATCCCCATGGTCACTAGCAAACCGACAATCAACATCAAAAACGCCGCGAGCGGTTTGTTATCGCCAATCGAGCCTGACAAAGAAGCGACTAAGGACTCCACACCACCCGTTGCTTTCATTACCGCGGCAAACCCAGCGGCGGTGATCATAATAAAGCCGATCATCGCCATCATGTGTACCCCTTTGGTAAACACATCCTGGGTGTCTTTCCAACGGATCACGCCGCCAAAGGTAAACACCATAAAGCCGGCCAATGCGCCGACAATCATTGACCCTGCCATCAGCTGCACGCTTAACGCGGCAACAATCGCAACCCCAGCGACCCACAGATTACGGGGGCTAATGGCGTGGTTTTCCGGCTCAGCAGTGAGGACGTCCCCTTCACTGTATTGGCGTGGCTGGCGATAGCTGATAAAGGTCGCGATCAGCAAGCCTACTACCATCCCGGCTGCCGGTAATAACATTGCCGTCGGCACCTGGCTGGCGACCACGTTTAGGCCATTGTCATTGAGGTTTTTCAGCAAAATATTATTCAAAAAGATGCCGCCAAAGCCGACCGGCAACACCATATACGGCATGATCAAACCAAAGGTCAACACACAGGCGACCAGGCGACGATCGAGCTTTAAGCGTTGGAACACATGCAATAAAGGTGGGATCACAATAGGAATAAAAGCGATGTGGACCGGAATCGCGTTTTGCGACGAAATAGCCAAAAGGCCTAATAAGACCAAGACCACATATTTAAAGGTGGCGGTATTGGCATCGGTTGGGCGTGCGTTAAGCTTGCGGATCACCGAATGCGCGAGAACATCGGTGATCCCTGAACGGCTAATTGCGACCGCAAAGGTACCGAGCATCGCATAACTGAGCGCAATGGTGGCACCACCGCCAAGGCCACCTTCAAAGGCACTGATGGTCTCGGAAATACTGAGCCCACCGACCAGGCCACCAAGGACAGCACTAAAGGTGAGTGCGACGACGACATTGACGCGCATAAGGGCCAGTGCCAGCATGACACAGACTGAAATGACTACCGGGTTCATGGAAACGTTCCTGTTATAGGGGTTATCACTGCAGCATTGCCGCAGGGGTTATCTATGATTTTGTAATTAAGCTACCCAGTTTGCGCAAAATTTTGTCTGTGTCGAGGGGAAATCGTTTTTTTTTGGTTACTTTCTTTCATGCTTGTCGGTTTTGCTCGCGTTATTCCATCATAGCGGCCAGCAATCGCTTCTAATGTCATTTAGGGCGGGATACTAGATCGAAAAAAGCCGGCCTATGTAGGCCGGCTCGTTGGGTTATGGCTAGGTAGCAGTATTTAGAACAAGTAGTTCAGCTGCAAACCGTAGATGTAAGCATCGCCACCGGCACTAAAATCGGTCGCCGTTGCGGCGTTACCAGATACTAGTTCCTCGGTACCACCGACTTGATCACCATCAAGGAAGGCAAAGCCGGCATCAATCGAGAGGTTTTCATTGGCAGTATAGGTGGCACCCAGGCTCCACCAGTGACGGTCAGAATCTGGAATACTTAGCGTGCGTTTTTCTGCTGACACCGGGCTTTCATCATAGGCATAGCCCGCACGGAACGCCCAGTGATCGTCCATGGTGTAAGTCGCACCCAGCGCATAACGCCAGCTGTTATCCCAACCTTCTTCTTTTTTCAAACACTGACCGCTAATGGCCTGGCCGCCACTTAACATAGGGCTCTTATCCGTGCACTGGCTGCTTGTTGCTTTTAGTTCCTTAAAGGAGTCCCAACCAACATACATCGCACTATAATGCACTGCGATTTGTTGATTCAGTTGGTGGAAACCAGAGAATTCAATAACCTCAGGAAGGCTGAGCTCCAGTTCACCATCGACCTTTTGGTTGGATGATGATAATCCCTGATAATCACCTTCAAGGGTTACATCGGTTTGTGAGCGATAGGTGAGACCAAAGCGATTATTTTCATCCACTTCCCAGAGGGTACCGAGATTCCAACCAAAATCCCAACCATCACCTTTAAGGTGCGCGATACGATCCGTTGGTGACGATGTACTAGGTAGTGTTCCCGCGGCGGAGCCTGCAAATCGATTCAACTCTGCATCGGCGTAAATGGCACTGATACCGGCACCGATACTCCACTGTTCATTAAGCTTGTAGGCTATGTTGGGATTAAAGTTCATGGTGACTAATGATGTATCACCCGCTGCGGGTCCTGCTGCGAAATCTTTAGAATATTCGGTTGATAAACCGAAGTTAGAAAAGGCTGAGAAGCCAACGGCGAGTCGATCATCAATCGGCTGAATTAAATGGAAGTTCGGGACATACTCAGTAGGAGCCAGATCTTTTTCATTTGTCGATAGCCCTGCTTGTTGCAAAGCAGCGGCACTTTTAGTCCCGACATTGTCTACATCCGCGTGAACATCAGGATCGATAATGGTTAAGCCGCCCGAGAATGCGGTGGTGTTAAAACGGGTTAGGGCAGCCGCGTTGCGTGCGCCGACGGCGGCATTGTCTGCGATAGCGGCTTCACCGGCAAAAGCACGCCCCAAACCGGATACCGAGGTTTCTGATACTTGGAAGCCGGCACTGTGTGCTTGTACGGCTAACAAAGATAAACTGGTTGCCACTAGCGATTTCTTAAATAGTGATGACATAACGCGCCTCACTCCTATGTTAATTAAGCTTCTTGTTCTTTGGGGCCGCCGCTTCAAAGCCCATCTTACGTGGGCGAGAGAAGTGGTCGGATGTTCTACAGGTTCAATACTGGCACCAATTTCGCGTTTGTTAAAGGTTGGTTTCAAAACGGATACCGCACGATGTCACCTGGTTGGGCTGATAATGTTTCTATCGGTTGTTTTAAGTAAATACTCTAAAGCGTTTATTGCTCATCTCAGCCCGTGTTTGGCGTAATATGGATAAATTAATTCTGTCGCTCACTCCTTATGTGCCTGTTTAATCGTGGTTAATATGCTGGCTAAATAGAGGCCAAAATAAGATCACAAAAATGTGACAACAAACAAGTTGTTAACAATTAAAGCATGCATTTATTGCTGCAACGGATAACCGTGGATTGGCTCACGCGCTCGGATTTGATTCGGGCGTCTCTTCCTGCGCGTCAGGCGCAGAGGGCAAAGGCCAGCCGCCTAGGCGCTTCCAACGATTAACAATTTCACAAAATAGCTCGGCCGTACGCTCGGTATCGTAAAGGGCGCTATGGGCTTCTTTGTTATCAAAAGCAATATCAGCGGTTATACAGGCTTTAGCCAGCACGGTTTGCCCGAGAGCCAAGCCGCTTAAAGCCGCCGTATCAAAGGTGGCAAAAGGGTGGAAGGGGTTACGCTTTAGCTTCGCGCGCTCGGCGGCGGCCATCACAAAGCTGTGATCAAAATTGGCATTGTGGGCGACCATAATGGTGCGCTGGCACTCTGCCGCTTTTTGCTCTTTACGGATCAGTTTAAAAATCTCTTTTAAGGCCTCACCTTCATCAACCGCGCCGCGTAAGGGGCTGTAGGGATCACGAATGCCGGTAAATTCAAGGGCCGCTGGCTCTAAGTTGGCGCCTTCAAAAGGCGTGACATTAAAATGCAATGTTTTATCCGGAGCGAGCCAGCCTTGCTCATCCATTTTTAAGGTTACCGCGCAAATTTCGAGTAATGCATCGGTGTTGGCGTTAAACCCGGCTGTCTCCACATCAACAACAACGGGAAAGTAACCACGGAATCGGGCCTTAAGGCTGTTTAGATCGCTTTCTTGGCTCATGCAATGTCACTTTACTTACAATAATCAGAGCATGATTATCGCAAATCCGGACGATAAGCTAAAGTCACCATCTTGCCGGTCGATATCTTTATCGTTACTCTTGTTGGTTAAACCGTCTCTCACTGCTGGGTGCATCCTCTTTAGGTGTGTAAATATGCCACTCCAAGGATCATAAAGCCTGTGCAGAGCCTCATGCGAAGTTCGGAGTCCAGAATGGCGTCTCGCCTTTTTAAGCCATGCCTGATTAATAATGTGTTGCCGGGCGCGCTGGCCCTCACCGTGGGTCTATTGAGTGCGGGTAATGTTTATGCAAACAAGCAATATGTCGCATCGCTTGGCGAGTCGAACTGGGCGGTGACCATAGATACACCGATCGAGTGCCGCCTGCAGCATAATATCCCTGGATACGGGCTCGCGTCGTTTACCTCGCGCGCCAGCAAAGACATGAATGTAGATTTCGAGTTGGAGATGCAGCGTCCTATGGGTGAGACAGCGCCGGTATCTTTGCTATCCATGCCGGCCGATTGGATGCCCGGTGAACCGGCCCGATATATGGACCAGCTTAAGTTTTTCCAACAGTTTGATGGTTATGTCGGCGGCCAAACGGCCTGGTCGATGTTGAGCGAATTGGAAGAAGGTCGCTTTCCTACCTTTAGTTTTCAAGATTGGCGGCGCCAACAGCGTCAAATCGATGTTGCCCTGTCTGCGGTGGCGTTTGGGGCACCGTACCAAGAATTTAGCCAATGCTTAAACACCTTATTGCCTTACGCGTTTGAGGACATTTCCTTTACCGTGTTGCGCTATCAAGAAAACAGCGATGAGCTCACCAAAGCGAGCCGCCAACGCTTAACCCAAATTGCCGAATTTGTCCGCTATAGCGATGATATTGATTTGGTTTTGGTCGCCACTTATTCCGATGCACGAGGCACACGCGCCGCCAATCAACAAATGTCGGAGCGGCGGGCGAAGAAATTACGTGACTACTTTACCTCTTTGGGCTTGCCTGAGGACAGGATTACCGTTGAAGCCTATGGCGAGCGCCGGCCGGTCGCCGATAACGAGGATCCCATTGGCCGAAGTAAAAACCGTCGTGTGGTGATCTCTCTGGGTAGGACCTTGTTATAAGGCACAGTCAACGTTCAGCGAGTAGGCGGACGTTCAGCCGAGGTGGGGTGACAAACCAAAAGCGAACCTTAGTTCCGAGCGACAGAAATAACAAAGCCCTGCGGTTAAAGCAGGGCTTTGTTGTCTTGGCTATGTCGCTATCACTAAGGCTCACTCTGTTAAGCGTGTGAGCTTCATGAGAGCAGGTGTCAGTTAACCGTTTAGGCCAGCAGACGCGCTCTTGTTTTGAATAAGCTCGAGCTTATAACCATCAGGGTCAGTGACAAAAGCGATTTCAGTGCTGCCACCTTTTACTGGGCCTGGCTCGCGAGTGATATTGCCGCCGGCTTGGCGAATTTGATCACAGGTGGCGTAAACATCGTCGACACCGATCGCAATATGACCAAAGGCGTTGCCATGATCGTATTCCGATTCGCCCCAGTTATAGGTCAATTCGATCACCGCACCGTCAGACTCATCGCTGTAACCGACAAACGCCAAGCTATATTTATACTGCTCGTTTTCATTGGTGCGTAACAAACGCATACCCATTACGTCGGTGTAAAATTTCACTGCGCGATCCAGATCACCGACGCGGATCATGGTGTGTAGAATTCTGCCGTTAGACATGACGTTGCTCCTTTATTACTTGCCAGTGCTCGCCTGAAATAGCGTTAGCTGTCTGGATAGACTTTATCTTTATATTCACATAAATCTTCAATGATGCAACTGCCACAGCGGGGTTTGCGTGCCAGGCAGGTATAGCGTCCGTGCAAAATAAGCCAATGGTGCACATCGACCTTAAACGCTTTGGGCACCACCTTGTTTAGTTTCTCTTCCACGTCATTGACGTTTTTACCCATCGCAAACTTGGTGCGATTAGAGACTCGAAAAATATGGGTGTCGACCGCAATAGTGGGCCAACCAAATGCGGTATTGAGCACGACATTGGCCGTTTTACGCCCGACACCGGGTAAGGCCTCCAGCGCTTCGCGGTTTTCTGGCACCTCACCACCGTGCTGTTCGATCAGGGCACGACAGGTCTTAATCACGTTCTCGGCTTTGGAATTAAACAGGCCGATGTTTTTGATATAGGACTTCACCCCATCCACACCTAGTGCCAATAAGCCCTCTGGTGTGTTGGCCACCGGATAGAGTTTATCGGTCGCTTTATTGACACTCACATCGGTGGCCTGGGCAGACAGTAACACTGCAATCAACAACTCGAAAGGGGTAGACCAATGCAGCTCTGTTTGCGGTGTGGGATTGTTGTCCCGCAGCCGCTCTAAAATCTGTTGTCGTTTTTCTTTATTCATTTCCCTATCCCGTCACTGATTGCCGGTGATCCGCGCGCGTTCAATCACTGGTTTCTGCTCGGATTCTGTCTTACTGGCAAGATGGGTATCAATGATGTTCTTCAGAGCGATCAAAAAGCCCACCGCTAAAAATGCACCGGGTGGCAATATCGCCAATAAGAATTTGGTATCGAATTGGAAAATTTCAATCCGTAGTACCGAGGCCCAATCACCGAGTAACAGATCGGCGCCATCAAACAAGGTGCCGTTACCAATAATCTCTCGAATCGCGCCGAGTATCACCAGCGCTGCGGTCATGCCCGTTCCCATCCAAAACCCATCACTAACCGATAAGCCAACCGGGTTTTTTGAGGCAAAGGCTTCAGCGCGGCCGATAATAATACAGTTGGTGACAATCAAGGGGATAAAGATCCCGAGTGACTGATAAAGGCCGTAAGCATAGGCATTCATCACCAATTGCACACAGGTGACCAATGAGGCGATCACCATCACGAAAATTGGGATACGCACTTCTTTAGGCACCCATTCTCGGATCACCGACACGATTAAGTTGGAACCCACCAGCACAGCCAGTGTTGCAATGCCGAGGCCCAGCGCATTGGTGACGGTGGCAGAGACTGCCAGCAGTGGACACAACCCCAGCAGCTGCACAAAGGCGGGGTTGTTGCTCCATAAGCCATTTTTCATCAGCGCTTTGTGGTCACTGTTCACGACGCACCTCCGCAATTGACAGGTTGGTTAAGCAAGGTAGCTTGTTGCTGGCTGACAAACCAGGCCGCTTTTTTTACCGCGGTAACCACCGCCCGGGGGGTAATGGTCGCACCGGTAAACTGATCGAACTGACCGCCATCTTTTTTGACCGCCCAGCGTTTATCGTCTTCACTGGTCACTGTCTTGCCGCTAAAGCTTTGTACCCAGTCCGACACACGTAAGCTCACTTTGTCTCCCAGGCCTGGGGTTTCATTGTGCTCGAGGACCCGTACGCCCAAGACTTGATGACTGGTGGCATCCATCCCGATCAGCACTTTTATCGCGCCATTGTAGCCATTGGGGGCGATGGTTTGAATGGCGACCGTGGTCACCTCATCGTTCAAGGTGCCGACATAAAAAGGTTGCGCCTCGTCAGTGCCGAGTGCGTCCGAGTTTGTCACCAGGCGGCAGCTTTGGTGAAGCGGATTATCATGGCGCGCTTTTGGGATTACTTGATTGAGCGCTTTGGATAACTGAATTTGTTGTTGCTCTTTTATCGTGTCTTCAGTCAGCGCATTGGTAACCGCCACTAATGCGGTGGATAAGAGGGCTGCGATCGCCAAGATGCCCCCATGTTTTCGTATTGTTTCAATCATGACTGTGACTTCTTCTCTGCCCGCTTATTCGCATGGCCGTAAGTTCTCGGTTTGGTGTAGTAATCAATCAAAGGCACGCATAAGTTAGCGATAATCACTGCAAACGCGACACCGTCGGGGTAGCCACCCCAAGTGCGGATCAAGTACACCAACACCCCAATGAGGCCGCCGAACCACAAGCGCCCTTTGTCCGTCGTGGATGCGGAGACTGGATCGGTGGCGATGAAAAATGCCCCCAGCATGGTCGCACCAGACAACAAATGAATCAGCGGCGACGCTAATTGATCGGGCGCAATCAAGTGGCCCAACAGTGAGCTTGATAATAAGGCGGTGAGTACCGCAACCGGAATATGCCAGTTGATCACACCGCGTTGAATCAATACCAAACCACCGAGCAGATACAGCGTATTCACCCAGGCCCAGCCTTTGCCACCAACGGCAGAAAATATAGGCTGTTGCAAGGCCTCACTGACGGTTTGTCCACCGGCTAATGCGGTTTTTATGGTGTCCAGTGGCGTGGCCATGGTCGCACCATCAACGGTCATACGGAGTTGGTTAACACTAAAACCGTCCAACGTATAGCCACTGAAAATAGTGGCTAGGGTATCACCGAAGGTTAACGCATGGGTGGCAAGGCTTTCGGGTGGTAGCCAGGTGGTCATTTGTACTGGAAATGCGATCAACAACACTACATAGCCAACCATGGCGGGATTAAACAGGTTTTGACCCAGCCCGCCATAAATATGCTTGGCAACGATGATAGAAAACGCGGTACCAATTACGATCACCCACCAAGGTGCCATCGGGGGGATCGCGACGGCCAAAAGAAATGCAGTGAGCAGCGCGCTATTGTCACGTAAATAGGCCATCACCGGGCGGCGACGTAACCGCATCACCAGTGCTTCTGTTGTCCAGGCGGTTAACACGGCGAGCGTTAGCTGGATTAATACTCCCCATCCAAAGAAATACCACTGTGCCGCGAGTCCTGGTAATGCGCACAGGAGAACGGTCAGCATAATATGGCTGGTGGAGCGCTTATTGTGGGCGTGTGGTGAACTTGCAATGAAAAACGCCACGTTGATTATTCCTTATTATCTTGTTTTTGTTGAGCGGCTTTACGCGCTTTGGCACGGGCAACGGCAGCGGCGACAGCGGCTTTTTTATCGCTGGCCTCGCCAGTGTCTGGCGTTTTGTTGGCTGTTGCGGTTTGGCTTTCAGCCGAAGCTGATGAATCAGCGCTTGATTCGCCTTGTTGCGCCGCTTTTCGGGCCTTAGCACGGGCAACGGCAGCGGCGACAGCGGCTTTTTTATCGCTGGMYTCGCCAGTGTCTGACGTTTTGTTGGCTGTTGCGGTTTGGCTTTCAGYYGAAGCCGAYGAATCAGCGCTTGATTCGCCTTKTTGCGCCGCTTTACGCGCTTTGGCACGAGCAACAGCAGCGGCGACAGCGGCTTTTTTATCGCTGGCTTCGCCAGTGTCTGACGTTTTATTGGCTGTTGCGGTTTGGCTTTCAGCCGAAGCCGAGGAATCAGCGCTTGATTCGCCTTGTTGCGCCGCTTTTCGGGCCTTGGCGCGGGCAACGGCAGCCGCTACGGCGTCTTTTTTACCATCTTGGTTGTCAGTGTTTTCTGATCCTGCCTGCGACGCTATGGCTTGCGCGGGTTTTTGCGTCTCTTTCGCCGCCTTACGCGCTCGGGCTTGCCGTTTGCGCTCCTCGCGCAACTTCATCATTTCACTGTTATCTGGCTCATCACTGCCGGTTTTCGCTGCCTCGGCTTGCTTGGCTTTTGCGCGTGCAATCGCAGCGGCGACTGCGGGTTTCACGTCGTTATCCGCCGATTGCGCCGCTTTTTTCGCCTTCACCCGTTCAACTGCAGCGTTTAAGGCATCGCCAGAGCCGGCATTTTGCTGTGCGGCTTGTTTGCGACGTTCCGCTGCTTGGCGGTGTTTTTCTTCTCGCTCTTGTTTTTCTCGTTCCATCCGCGCTTTTTTGGCTTCAAAGCGTTGGCGCGCCCGTTCGGCCGCCTCTTTTTCTGCTTCAATCTCGCGGATTTCGGCTTTGGCTTGGCGATAATATTGCACCAGCGGAATCTCACTAGGACAGACGTAGGCACACGCGCCACATTCAATACAATCAAATAGATCGTAGTCTTGGCATTTGTCATAGTCTTGATCTTTCGCGTACCACTGCAGCTGCTGCGGGAGAAGATGCGCGGGGCACACATCGGCACAGGCACTGCACCGAATACAGGCCATTTCTTGTTTGGCTGGTGCTATTTCTTTGCGGGTTGGCACCAACACACAGTTAGTCGTTTTGGTGATGGGCACCTTAGCGTGAGGCACCGTAAAGCCCATCATCGGGCCGCCAATAATCACCCGTGGCTGTTTTTTATCTGCTTTATAGCCGTGCTGAGCTAATAGTTCGCCAATCGGCGTGCCCAATAGTGCCCAGCGGTTTTGCTGGGTTTTGAGCGTTTTCCCGGTCAGGGTTACCACGCGCTTGATAAGCGGCTCACCGTCTAGCACGGCGCGCTTAATCGCGTATGTGGTGCCAATATTTTGCATCAACACGCCGATGCTGGCCGGAAAGGCTTTGGCCGGTACCTCTTTTCCTGTGATCAGTTGGATGAGCTGTTTTTCACCCCCTGATGGGTATTTGGTCGGCACAACTTGAATGAGGATATCGTCCTCCACCGCGTCGACAGCGGCATTTAACGCAGCAATCGCCTCGGGCTTGTTATCTTCAATACCAATCACCGCCAGTTTTGGCTTCACAATGTGGTTGAGAATTTGGATGCCCGCGACGATTTCATCGGCGCAATCTTGCATCAAGCGATCGTCGGCGGTGATATAGGGCTCACACTCGGCGGCGTTGATGATCAGTATCTCGGTTCGTGCGAGGCCGGTTTGTAGTTTACGGGCGGTAGGGAAACCCGCTCCCCCCATTCCCGCAATGCCCATAGCGCGAATATGGTCAATCAGGCGTTCAGGTGTTTGGGTGTGATACTCAGCAAAAGCGGGTTTTGCGCCCCATGTATTGTTACCGTCCGGTTGAATCACAACACAGCGATCGGATAACCCAGAAGGGTGGGCGATGGTTCTATCTTCAATTGCAATCACGGTGCCTGAGGTTGGAGCATGCACCGGCACACATTGCTGAATGTCGGTTTCGGTGAGAGCTTGTCCAGCGAGGACCTGATCGCCTTGGCTAACGAGTAGTTTGCCTTTACTGCCAATATGTTGTTTTAACGGAATAACCAGTTCAGATGGCAGTATGTGCTCAAGAATCGCGTTTTGGTTAGATTGGGTTTTGTGCTCGGGTGGATGAATACCGCCGTGAAAATCCCAGATCTGACCGTGTTTAATTTGTTCAATGAGACTTTCCATCAGGCGCGTGCCCCCTGATTGTCGGTTATGTTTACTACCGGAATTTGGTCGAGCTGCCACTTCCAGGTTTCTGGTGTGTCCTGGACGGGGATCATTTCAATGCAATCGGTCGGACAGGGTGCTACGCAGAGATCGCACCCAGTGCAATCTTGTTCAATCACGGTATGCATGGCTTTAGTGCTACCGACAATCGCATCAACAGGACACGCTTGAATGCATTTAGTGCAGCCAATGCAGTCTTCTTCATGGATAAAGGCAACGGTTTTGATGCTTTTTTCTTCATCATGCGCCAATTCTGTCGCTTCAACGCCCATCAGGTTGGCGAGGTTCTCGATGGTTTGTTGCCCGCCAGGGGGACATTTATTGATTTCATCGCCATTAGCAATCGCTTCGGCATAGGGTCGACAACCAGGATAACCACATTGGCCACATTGCGTTTGTGGCAGGATGGCATCAATTTGATCGACAATGGGATCGGCCTCGACTTTAAAGCGGATCGAGGCAAAACCAAGAATTGCGCCGAAAATAGCGGCGAGGGCAGCGATAACAATCACTGCGATCACGATTCCACTCATGATAAGGTCACCAATCCAGTAAAGCCCATAAAGGCGAGCGACATCAGACCTGCGGTGATCATAGCAACAGACGCGCCCCGGAAGGGAGCCGGCACATCAGCCGCGGCAATACGCTCACGCATCGCGGCAAATAGAATCAACACCAGCGAGAAACCACAAGCCGCACCAAAACCATAAATGATGGATTCAATAAAGCTGTGCTGCTGTTTTACGTTGAGCAAAGCAACACCCAACACCGCACAGTTTGAGGTGATCAGTGGCAAGAAAACGCCCAATAACCGGTGTAACGTAGGGCTGGTTTTGTGTACCACCATCTCAGTGAACTGCACGACCACGGCAATGACCAGGATAAAGCTCAGTGTGCGCAAGTAGCCAAGATCTAACGGAATGAGGATATAGGTTTCAACCAGGTACGAGCTCACCGATGCCAGGGTCAGCACAAAGGTTGTGGCTAAGCCCATGCCAATCGCTGTCTCTAGTTTTTTTGATACGCCCATAAATGGACACAGGCCCAAAAACTCCACCAGAACGAAGTTATTGACCAAGACAGTGCCCACTAATAGCAACAAATACTCAACCATGCTATTTAATCATTTAGTGTTTTTGTGATCTGCCTATTATCGACCTTTGAAGCGGCTATAACAACCGCCATCAAGCAGGGTTTTTGCCTGACCCGCTGTAAGCTATCAGTGACGCTTGATTTGCGACCGGCTTAGTAAAGGGTAGTGGTAGAACAGAAGGGGCGATCAATATGAGAATGCTGTTTCGGGAGAGAATAGTCGAAGCTACGCAGACAGCTCAGTCAACGTTGGTTAAATAGCGTTTGGTTGAATAGCGACATAATCTGCGAAGCAGATCAGACAATGAGTTGGAAAGAGTAGAATTAAAACGAAGGAAGTGGCTCCCCCTGCGGGATTGAACGGGGACGCCCAGTCCTGCGACATAATCTGCGAAGCAGATCAGACAGTGACTTGGAAAGAGTAAAATTAAAACGAAGGAAGTGGCTCCCCCTGCGGGATTCGAACCTGCGACATACGGATTAACAGTCCGCCGTTCTACCAACTGAACTAAGGGGGAATCGATTTACTGATGTATTCTTTTTGATTTCAAGGTTGGCTCCCCCAACTGGACTCGAACCAGTGACATACGGATTAACAGTCCGCCGTTCTACCAACTGAACTATGGGGGAATTGCCTTGAGAACGGGGCGAATCTTAGCGAGCCCCTGAAAAAGTGTCAACTCATCAACCCTAAGAAAATCCATCTTTTCAACTGACTGCTGAAAAGCTAGCCGTTGGCGTTGATAAAAGCACCACAATGGCGATCGATTAAGCATTGATGCGAACTTGGACTTGACTTTTATTCACCCCAGTAAGGCAAGGGCTTTCAGTGGTTACCCACAGATTCTGTGGATAACCATGTGTGTGAATCTTGATAAACTCGCTACATGGTTGATTTTATGCAAAACATCGATAATCAAGAAATTGTTTTGTGTTTTTATGGTTATGATTTTATTGATTTTTTATGGGTAAGTGCGCATGAGTATGACGAAGGCGGAATGTCAATATTATGCACAGATTATTTTTTCGTCAGTCATTGAGTATCGGGGATAAATACAGTGATGATCATTGAATGTTGCGATTTTTTTGCGGGAAGGAGGGGTAAGGGTTCCAAAAGAGGACCGACAGGTTACCTAGGTCCGATTTTCAGATCAAGAACTCTACGCGAAAAAGATCGCATTTTACACGCAACCAGTAAGCAGTCAGAGTCGTTGACTCCGTCAGGTGAGTCAGGACAATAAGATGACTTGGTCAGACGACCCAACAGGACAGCCTCATGAGTAAAACGTTTTCGCTGCATTCTGCTTTTCAACCATCGGGCGATCAGCCTGAAGCCATTCACCGATTATGTGAGGGGCTCGATGCGGGGCTCGCGCATCAAACATTATTGGGGGTAACGGGCTCAGGTAAAACATTCACGATGGCCAATGTGATTGCGGAACTGAATCGACCCACGATGATACTGGCGCCCAATAAAACCCTAGCGGCTCAGTTATATGGTGAAATGCGTGAGTTTTTCCCGGATAACGCGGTGGAGTATTTCGTTTCTTACTACGACTACTATCAACCAGAGGCCTATGTGCCTTCAACCGACACCTTTATCGAAAAAGACGCGTCAATCAATGATCAGGTTGAACAAATGCGGCTTTCGGCAACTAAGGCCTTGATGGAGCGGCGTGATGTCGTCATTGTGGCGTCGGTATCGGCCATTTACGGCTTGGGGGATCCCGACGCGTATCTGAAAATGATGTTACATATCCGGCGCGGTGATATTCTGGATCAGCGCACTATTTTACAGCGTCTCGCGGAACTCCAATATACCCGTAATGATCTGGCATTTGAGCGCGGCACATTCCGAGTTCGCGGTGAAGTGATTGATATTTTCCCCGCCGAATCAGACAAAGACGCGATCCGAGTTGAGCTTTTCGATGACGAAGTTGAAACCATTAGCGTTTTTGACCCATTGACCGGTCAAGTCAGCGTCAAAGATATGCCACGCTGTACCATTTACCCCAAAACGCATTATGTCACCCCGCGAGAGCGTATCTTGGAAGCGGTTGAGCAGATAAAAGTGGAACTTGCTGATCGCAAAAAAACGCTGCTTGAAAATAACAAGTTGTTGGAAGAGCAGCGGATAACTCAGCGCACGCAGTTTGATATCGAGATGATGAACGAGCTGGGGTATTGTTCCGGGATTGAAAACTACTCACGTTACCTGAGTGGCCGGACTCAAGGCGAGCCGCCGCCGACGCTATTTGATTATTTGCCGGCTGATGGCTTGCTGATTATCGACGAATCTCACGTGACTGTGTCTCAGATTGGTGCCATGTATAAAGGTGATCGATCACGTAAAGAAACACTGGTCGATTATGGGTTTCGCTTACCGTCGGCGCTGGATAACCGGCCACTTAAGTTTGATGAGTTTGAAGCACTTGCCCCACAGACAGTTTATGTCTCGGCGACACCGGGCAATTATGAGCAAGAGAAATCAGGGTCAGACATCATCGATCAAGTGGTGCGACCGACGGGGCTTATTGATCCTGAAATTGAAGTGCGCCCGGTCGCCACTCAGGTCGATGATTTACTCTCAGAAGTACGTGCCCGGCGCGAACTGAATGAACGGGTGCTTGTGACCACATTAACCAAGCGTATGGCCGAAGACCTAACTGAATATATGCAAGAGCACGATGTGCGCGTGCGCTATCTACACTCTGATATTGATACGGTTGAACGCATGGAGATCATTCGCGATTTACGGCTTGGCGAGTTTGATGTCTTGGTGGGGATCAACCTGCTACGAGAGGGGTTAGATATGCCAGAAGTCTCTTTGGTTGCCATTTTGGATGCCGATAAAGAAGGTTTCTTGCGCTCTGAACGCTCGCTGATTCAAACCATAGGCCGTGCTGCGCGTAACCTACGCGGTAAAGCCATTTTATATGGTGATCGGATCACCAAATCGATGAAGCGTGCGATTGATGAAACCGAGCGGCGTCGCGTCAAGCAAGTGGCTTACAATGAGGAACATGGCATCACACCGCAGAAATTGAACAAAAAAGTGATGGACGTGATGGAAATCGGCACCGGTAAGCGAAGCAAGGCGAATAAATCGTCCGCGAAGTCGTTACGTGCTGTTGCCGAGCCAGATGCAGATTATGCACTGAAATCCCCGCAAGCGATTGATGCGGAAATTAAAAAGCTTGAAAGCCAAATGTTAGAAGCGGCACAAAACCTTGAGTTTGAAACGGCAGCACAATTGCGCGATCAGCTCCAGGGGCTGCGCGAGCAGTTTATCGCCAACAGTTAGATAAAAAGCTAGATAAAAAAAAGCCAACCTAAGAGTCAGGTTGGCTACAGTGTTTCAGTGAGTAATAACTCACAAACAACGTCAGTTGGCTAGGTGACCCCTTAGGGTCACACAATAGGATGCATTTGGCGTGCCAAAAATTAAAAAGGCGATTACATCGACAAAACGTGTGGTTTTAAGCCACAAGCAAAGATACAATGTGGGAAATTTTGCATAATGCAATGCATTTCGCATACGCTCGTGCAATTGAGCCAATGAATATTACAGGCTCTATGAAGGCTATGGGCTCAATGAAGGCTATGGACTCAATGAAGACTGTATGCTTTATGAAGACCCCAGGCAGCGATGTGATTCTTGGAGGATAAATGCCAGCACTGTCACCCAATAAACGAATATTGATGGTGGAAGATACAGCGTCGGTCGCGGCGTTATACAAATCGTATTTAAATCCCTTGGATGTCGATGTCACTATTGTGGGCAAAGGGCAGGATGCGCTGACTTTCTTTGAACAAGAAGGCGACCAACTTGCGTTGATCATTCTGGATCTTCGCCTGCCCGATATGTCAGGGATTGATGTGCTGGCAAAAGTCCGTGCTGTCGCGCCAGACTTGCCGGTGATCATCATGACAGCTCATGGCTCGATTGACGCGGCAGTCGACGCGATGCGCCATGGCGCCAATGATTTCTTAATTAAGCCTTGTGAAGCGGATCAATTGCGCGTCACGGTGAATAAGTCGCTCAAGCCTAAATCCAGCCATCAATCCAAAACCAGCAAGCACGAAAGCGAATATCATGGCTTCATCGGCAGTAGCTTACCGATGCAAGCGGTTTACCGCGTGATTGAATCCGCCGCCCCCAGCAAAGCGACTGTTTTTATTACAGGTGAAAGTGGCACCGGGAAAGAAGTCTGTGCCGAGGCCATTCATGCAGCCAGCACCCGCAGTAATAAGCCTATTGTTGCATTAAATTGTGCCGCTATTCCCAAAGATCTGATTGAAAGTGAGCTGTTTGGCCATGTTAAAGGCGCGTTTACCGGGGCGGCGGCTGAGCGTGAAGGGGCGGCAGAAATGGCGCATGGCGGCACTCTCTTTTTAGATGAAATTTGCGAAATGGATATGGATTTGCAATCCAAATTGCTACGTTTCATTCAAACGGGTAGCTTTCAAAAAGTCGGTTCTTCGCATGTCAAAAACGTGGATGTTCGATTTGTTTGTGCAACCAACCAAGATCCTTGGCTTCAGGTTCAGCAAGGAAAGTTTCGTGAAGACCTCTATTATCGTCTGCACGTGATTCCACTTGAACTGCCGCCTTTAAGCGCACGCGGTGACGATGTACTCGCGATTGCCAATGCCTTGCTCGCTGTATTTTCTGCAGAAGAGGGTAAAGATTTTTGTCGCTTCAGTGATGAGGTAGCCGATCTCCTGCTGCGTTATGACTGGCCGGGTAACGTTCGTCAATTGCAAAATGTGATTCGCAACATTGTTGTGCTGCATAATGGTGAAGAAGTCAGCAAAGAAATGCTTCCTCCTCCGGTGAATCGCGTTTCTGGTGCCGAAATTGCATCACCGCAGCATAACGCAGGGTCTGACGTCACGACGAGTGCCTTTTCGCCGAATCACCTGGTGACGCGAGAGTCACCAGATTCAACGCCATCGTCGTTGAGTAAAGCGGATATCGAGCCTTTATGGAAAATTGAAAAGCGCGCCATTGAAGCGGCGATTGATGTGTGTAATGGCAATATCCCGCAAGCGGCCGGGTTACTCGAAGTGAGTCCTTCAACCTTGTACCGAAAACTGCAAGCCTGGCAAAAAACTGCGGCGAATGAATGATAGGAACGGATGTATGGCCACCACAGTAAATACTGAAACATTGCGTCGATTGGCATTAGAAGTGGGAGAGGATACGGTGACCGTTTTGCTCACTGTATTTAGTGATGAATTATCTCAGTATCACTCTCAACTGGCTGGCTCGCCATCAATTGAGCAAATCCGTGAAATCAGCCATGCGATTAAAAGCAGTGCCGCCAGTTTTGGTGCCGATGATTTAGCCGAAATGGCGCGCGAGTGCGAATCGCGTGTTAAGCAAGGCCAGCGCGAGTGGATGTCACATCACCTGGATGAGCTTACCGAAATGCTGCAAGGGACGGCGTCAACATACCGGGAGATGGCAGTCGAGCAGGACTTCATCAATAGCTTGACGTAGCTTATCCCGGTCGTGACGCCAATGATGATTTGAAGAGGCCAGCTCGGCCTCTTTTTGTTGATAGTCTGGGTCAAGCTGTGTCGCGCTTTTCTCTCCGAGTATAACATCAACCTTTTTGCCTCCCATCGCACGTTCGCACCACGTCAACATGGTATCGAGAGACATCTCGCCCGCCGGACCGATTTCTTTGCCTAAATTACGGATAAAAACAATTTTTGCCTGCGTATGCTTGAGCGCTCGTCCCAATTCGGGAACCAGTAAAGGTGGCATGACACTGGTTAAAAAACTGCCGGGGCCGAGCAGTATCATGTCTGCCTGTGCAATTGCATCCATGGCTTCACGTGTGGCCGGTACGGTTGGCGAGAGAAATAAACGTGTGGGGGGCGCAGAGAGCTCATCAATGTGTGTTTCCCCCGCGACGGTTTCGCCGTCGGCCGTTAATGCGGCTAATTCTGCTGGGTGTTCAGACATCGGCAGAAGATGCGGACGTACATCTAATAGATCGCGAATCAGCTGAATCGCTTCTAAGGGGCGAACGGATAAATTATCGAGCGCCGTCAGGATTAAATTGCCTAAATTATGCCCATTCAGTTCGCCTTTGCCTTTAAATCGGTATTCGAACAGCATAGAGCCCACTGATGGTTCGGTAATTAATTGATTCAAGCAATTACGAATATCACCCCAGGCTATTCCTCCCTGGCAGGCGCGAATACGGCCCGTTGATCCGCCGTTATCTGTCGTAGTGACAATGCCGGTCACGCGATTTCCATGCTCACTTAATGCAGATAATACTCGCCCTAAGCCATGTCCACCGCCAAGGGCGACGATACGTGTTGAAGACGTGACGTTTGCTTGGTGAGATGAACTTTGGGCTGATCGATCTTGATCAGACACGGTTTGGTGGGAAATCGCTGGATCAGAAAGCGTTGGATGGCGCATTGCCGAGAGACCTAAACAGACAGAAAAATTACACTAATGTTACCTTAATCGTCCGAATTAAGAAGAAACGCTTGGTGCGAAAATGTGAGCAGGAGAAGAAAAGTACGATAAAAAGTGAAAAAACGGGATAACGCAGCGCATTATCCCTCACCCTAAAAAGACAGAAAAATGGGCGTAATTGGCAAGGCAGCACAGAAAGCATCGTCCTCTATCTAGTGAGGATCCTGCATCATACTCAGTAGGTAATCGCGTGTAGCGACACAAGAGTTATTGGCCATTAATGCTTGTTTTTCATCGGTTGGCAGCGGTAACAGCTCTAACCAGCGTTGACATAACCAAGTTAAATTGGAGAACTCTGCCTCACGATGCATGCTTTGTAGCTCTGGGTGGCGCTCAAACATGGATTGTAAGCGCTCAACTAGTGGTTCGCTTTGCTTATCGACGTGGCAGTCAGGCCAGCGAGGGAGTGGACTCACGGTCGCGAATAACATCTCATCATGCTGGTGGTTTAACGCTCGAATCGCAAAACGCGCAATGCCGCGGGCAGTAACAACCAAACATCCATCTTCCTGACTGCGGGTGTAATCTTCAATCTCGATAAAGGTACCAATATTGACATGCTGACGCTGAGCCTGGCTTTCTGCCATACATACTCCCAAAGGCAGACCGTGTTTTAAGGCAAAGACCAGTGTTTGCAACGCTTCCCCGGTTGGGATCCGGAGTGGAATGCGTCCACCCGGTAATATATGGCGATCGTTGAACAGAATGGGTGTTGATTGTCCCATGGAACACCTCCTGGTGAGCAATGGTTTGGTCTAATAATCTAGATACTGCAAAAGGGGTGCCTACTTTTTAAAACTCAACTGTATCGGGGGATTGGCACGTTTCTAGCGGCTTAAGCCATAATCGACGGTTGAATAAATCGCAATTTGCAATGCAAATCCGCTTCATGGCCTGCATTGTGCAATCGCGTATTGTGCAATTAAAAAAATAGCCTCCAACATGGGAGGCTATTAGATTGACGCATCGTCACTTCAACACCGCGTTAGCGATTAACCTGAGGTTTTTTTCCTTTGTATGGATTGTAACCATGGCGAACGCGTGCGCACAGGGGGCGCGAGGTTGAACTTTGTGGTCTCATAGTCTTGCTTGTCACTCTTTTGTCGGAAGAAAAATAAGGTGGTGATAGGGAACGTCTCACCACTTGTACAAGGATGGGGGAGATAGCAATGAATAACAAGATAATCTGGTTAAAAAGTGGTCGATATTGGTATTTCTTCTAAAAAGCGAATTATTATCAGTTAATCTTCTTAAATTTGGTTGATAAAACGCCGATAACCGCGTGGCTGTTGAGATGACCATCATCAGGCTCGTGTCGATGCAATCGCTAACATGATCATCTTTTGCTTTCTTGGAGACAAGGGTGTAGCTTAAAAATTGCACAAGCGGTTTGTACCAAAGTAATAAAAACGCAATCGAGGTTGTGATTGCCTAGTTTGTGATTACCTAGTTTATGATTACTTTGTGTGACTGTGCCAAACACTGATCCGTTCAGGAGGACACAATGAAACACAAGCGCTATAGCAATAAGAAAATGAAAGAGATGTTGAACAATGTGATGCCGGAGATGGAGAAGGCCCGCGAGGAACACCATGCCCTCAACGATCAGGCGCATGATCACTCGCCTGATGAAAGTCCGACATTTACCCCGGATGAGGCCAAAAAGTAACAGGCATCACTTATAGCCAGCGTTTTGACGCTGGCTATACAGAGATAATGACACCGCAAATACCCTCCCGCAGCGGTCACCTGAAATACCATCGATTTTGTGACCTTGATACCTGTCTGACATCACACGTGCGCTTTTATGTTGAGTTTTTTTGACAAATAGCGTTTATTATCGTCGTTACAATTGATTAACATTGATGTGGTTTGCCAGTTAAAGTCACTGAGGTGAAAGTGTTCGGTAGAGGCTTGTGTGCTTTCTAAACGGTAAGCCAGTGAAGTCTTAGCCTCAAAGTCCTCAGATTCAGTATAAACAGCAATTTGTACCGTTTTTTGTTACTGGTGATGAATAAAGCGCTAAATTTGCCTTGTCTTACCAGCTGAACGTTTTTTTATGTGACTTAAGTGTAGTGAAAGATAAGTTTTTAATCTCATTTTATGGCAAAATACTTCAGGTTTATGGCAAAACACAGTATTGATTGGTAATGTTTTGCCTTTAGTCGCGCAGCACGGCGTAGTACAACTTCTAGAGTTGTGCAAATGGATGCTCCCGCTGGCTGCGACGATTGTCATGGATGCAATAGCGATTGTTATGGAGTTACACGATGAAGCTAAACACGATCACCCGAACCCTTTTTATGGGCGCTAGCCTTTCTCTGGCTCTCGCAGGATGCAGTGAGCCTGAGCAAAAACAAACCTCCCAAACAGCCCCTGAACAAAAAACTGAAACCGCCGCCGGTGAACCCCAACTTGCTGATGTACAAGAGCTCGTTCGTGGTAATGGGGCGGAAGTGGCTTCTCTCGATCCACATAAAACCCAAGGCGTGCCAGAGTCACATGTTATTCGTGACTTACTCGAAGGTCTGGTTAACCAAGACGCCGACGGTAATGTGATTCCTGGTGTGGCTGAGCGCTGGGAAAACAAAGATAACAAAGTCTTTACCTTCTACCTGCGCGATGAAGCCAAATGGTCAAACGGCGATCCCGTCACTGCACAAGATTTTGAATACAGCTTTAAACGTGTCGCTGACCCAATGACGGCGTCGCCTTACTCATGGTATCTGGGTTATACCCACATGGAGAATGCCAAAGCCATCATCAAAGGTGAAAAAGATAAAGACACCTTAGGGGTTAAAGCACTCGACGATCACACGTTACAGATCACGCTTGACTCAGCGGTTCCGTACTTGGTGAAAATGATGGGTCACACCACCATGAAGCCAGTCCATAAAGAGACTGTAGAAAAGCATGGTGATCAGTGGACCAAACCAGAAAACTTCGTTGGTAATGGCGCGTTTGTGGTCGATAACTGGGTAATCAACGAGCGTATCGAATTAACGCGTAATGAGCAGTACTGGGATAACGACAATACCACACTCGACAAAGTCACTTTCTTGCCGATTGAAAACCAAGTCGCAGAAATGAACCGCTACTTGGCCGGTGAAATTGATATGACTTACGAGATCCCCAATGAGCATTTCCGTCGTTTGAAAAGCGAGCATCCAGACGACCTCTCTATCGTGGGTAACCTGTGTAGCTATTACTACATCTTTAACACCAAGCGTGAACCTTTTGATGACGTTCGCATCCGTAAAGCATTGTCTTATGCCATTGATCGCAATGTAATCACTGACGCTTTACTGGGTCAGGGCCAAAAACCGGCTTATTTCTTAACACCAGAGATCACCGCCGGATTTGAGCCTGAATTGCCAGAATACGCCAAAATGACCCAAGAAGAGCGTGATGCAGAAGCTAAGCGTTTGCTTAAAGAGGCAGGATTTGGTGAAAATAATCCGCTTGATTTCTCACTGCTGTATAACACCAGTGAAAACCACAAAAAACTGGCCGTTGCGATTGGTCAAATGTGGAAAGACAAGCTCGGCGTGTCTGTCGATCTGAACAACCAAGAGTGGAAAACCTACCTAAGCACCAAAGACGAGGGTAACTTTGACGTGGCCCGTGCCGGCTGGTGTGGTGATTACAACGAGGCGTCGACCTTCCTCAGCTTAATGCGAAGCACCAATACCTCAGGCGGTGTGCACTACGATAGCCAAGCTTATGACGCTATCATGCAAAAAGCGATGACCACTACAGACGAGGCGGAACGTAGCAAACTATACCTTGATGCAGAGGCACAAATGGCGAAAGACATGCCGATTGCGCCAATCTATCAGTATGTAAAAGCGCGTCTGCTTAGCCCCCAAGTCGGTGGCTTCCCAGCCAATAACGCGGAAGAGAAGATCTTCTCCAAAGATCTTTACATCAAAGCGGAGTAATCCCTGATTCACGGCTAAGTGAGGGAGTCGTTTATTACGACTCCCTTGATGGTTTCGCTGTTTGTGGAAATGCCCAAGGCAGCGCTTGCTGTGATGCTTAACTAACATGGAACAGCTCGTATTTATGCAAGAGCTAATGTTGACGGTAGAGCTATGTTGAAATTTATCGCGAAGCGAATATTGGAAGCGATCCCAACGCTGTTGGTCTTAATCACTGTTTCCTTCTTCTTGATGCGGTTTGCGCCTGGCAACCCTTTTTCAAGTGAACGTCCATTGCCCCCGGCGGTAATGGAAAATATTAATGCCAAATACGGCTTAGATAAGCCCGTGTTTGAGCAATACACCACCTATTTAGGCAATATCTTACAAGGGGATTTTGGTCCCTCGTTTAAATATATTGACTATAGCGTTAATGAATTGATTGCTGACTCTCTCCCTGTTTCGGCGCAAATCGGCGCGATAGCATTTGTGTTCACCCTGCTGTTTGGGGTCACGATCGGTACCATTGCCGCGCTGAAACAAAATACCTGGATTGACTACACCATTATGTCGACCGCGATGCTCGGGGTGGTCATGCCATCGTTCGTGCTCGCGCCTGTGCTTATTTATATTTTCGCCATTAATTTGGGCTGGTTACCGGCCGGTGGCTGGCAAGGGGGAGGTTGGCACTTTATGGTGCTCCCCGTGATTGGCATGTCGTTACTCTACGTTGCCACGTTTGCGCGTGTGACCCGTGGCAGCATGATTGAAACCCTGAACAGTAATTTTATTCGTACTGCACGCGCCAAAGGGTTGAGCTACCCGACCATTATTGTCAAGCATGCGCTTAAGCCAGCGATGTTGCCGGTGGTGTCTTATATGGGGCCAGCCTTTGTTGGGATTATTACCGGCTCGGTGGTGATCGAGACCATCTTTGGGCTACCTGGCATCGGTAAGCTATTTGTTAACGCTGCGTTTAACCGTGACTATTCACTGGTACTGGGTTGTACGATTTTAATCGGGACGCTGACCATTCTTTTCAACGCCATTGTCGATATCCTACTTGCGTATATCGATCCTAAGATCCGTTACTAGGGGTGACATGATGCTGACGAAAAAAGAAAACATTGACGCCCTAGAAAACTTCGCAGAAGAAGTGGATGTAAAAGGGCGAAGCCTTTGGCAGGACGCAGCGATACGCTTTAAACGTAACCGAGCCGCGATGGCCAGCTTGGTGATCCTTGTCATTATTGGTTTGAGTGTTCTATTGGGTCCGTCCCTGAGTGCTTATGCTTATGATGCGACCGACTGGTACGCCATCCATGCGGCCCCGACATTGGGTCTTGATGGCCACTGGTTTGGCACTGACGCCCTTGGGCGAGATCTGTTTACGCGTACCATGATGGGCGGGCGTATATCGATCATGGTTGGTGTCATGGGGGCCTTTGTCGCCGTCCTGATTGGTACACTATATGGTGCAACCTCTGGCTTTATTGGCGGCCGTACCGATGCGGTGATGATGCGCTTGGTTGAGATCTTACAATCGATTCCATTCATGTTCTTCGTGATTGTGTTGGTGACCTTCTTTGGTCGGAATATCGTACTGATCTTTGTGGCGATTGGTTGTATTGCCTGGCTGGATATGGCCCGTATCGTTCGTGGTCAAACGCTCAGCTTACGCAGTAAAGAATTTGTTGAGGCGGCGCATGTTTCAGGGGTGAGCACACGTCATATTATTACCCGCCACATCGTGCCGAACGTATTAGGGATTGTCGCTGTGTATTCGACCTTGTTGGTGCCGAACATGATTTTGTTCGAATCCTTCCTCAGTTTCTTGGGTCTGGGCGTGCAAGAGCCAATGACCAGCTGGGGTGCCTTGCTACAAGAAGGGGCACAAACGATGGAAATAGCAATCTGGCAGCTGCTGTTCCCAGCGACCTTTATGGTGCTGACGCTATTCTGTTTTAACTATGTCGGTGATGGTTTGCGTGATGCGCTGGATCCAAAAGACAGATAATCGACAGCTTTTGGCGTCGTAAAAAACGCAATAAGATAAAAAGCGCAGGTTTGTTTCCTGCGCTTTTTTATCAATCATCGAGCGCGATCTTTTGCAAAAAATCGCGGTTATTCTGGCGCCTCGTCTAAAGGATACCAGTAGCCGCGGTTGACCCACAGTGTGAGCATCGGCCAAAACAGGCTATTTTCAGCGGCTTCACCGAGCATTTCCCAATCGATAAAACGCTGATTGCACAGCTCAGGCGTCAATGACTCACAGCCTTCCGGTAAGTCAAAGCTTTCACCGAGCATAAAAATTATTTCTGACTGATCAGCGTGATAAAAAGCACGTAAGCCACTGAGTTTTTCTAAACACAGACCATCTTGCATGGCGGCTTTGAGGCTATCAGGCTGCCACTGCGGATCGGGGCTGAGCAAATCGAGCTCGTGTCGAGCCTGAGAGAGAAACTCGCCAACCCAGCGCTTTTTACGGGTTTCGTCCTGCATTAATGCCATCATCATCTCATCCATTTGGGCGAGATGTTGTGGGTCGAGTGCCGCTGGCGCATCGGGTTGCGCTGGCATCGCGGGCCAATGGAAGTGGTTATCGCCCGCTTCATCAACAATCACTTGATCCGCGTAGCTACTGAGTAGCTCGCGCGCTTTTGGCGATCGATAACCAATCGAGTAACTGAGCGAAGGTTCTAGGGTATCGCCCTCGTGCGGGAAACCGGGTGGAATATAAAGAATATCGCCAGGGGCTAGTTCGACATCGATAATGGCATCAAAGCCAGTAATTTGCTTGAGACCGGTCTCGAGATTGGCATCTTGATAATCGCCTTTCGGCCCAACGCGCCAGCGACGACGCCCTTGCCCTTGAACAATAAAGACATCGTATTGATCGATATGGGGTCCCACGCCACCTTGCGGCTGGGAATAGCACACCATAAGATCGTCGAATAACCACTGAGGCAGTGTCGAAAAGGCACTGACTAACTCGCGGGCGCCTGGGTGCCAGTGGTTGGCTGCCTGAACAATCAGTTGCGCGTGAGTATCAGGAAAGTTGCTAAAATCCTCAAACGGTCCGTGGGCAACCTGCCATTGACCATTCGCGTGTGTCACCATGCGAGAATCAATATCGGCTTCCATCGCCAAGCCTGCGACTTCCTCTGGGTCGATGGGATCCTCGAAGTCTATAAAGCCTTGACGGATAACGGTAGGCGCTTGGTGCCAATAGGTGGACATAAAGTCGGCAATGGAAAATTGAAACTGATACATAGCATCACAGGTTAAGGAATTTGCGGCAGTATAACGCGCTGAGCGGGGCGGTGCGAGGGGGATAAAAAACGGCCCCCAATGGAGGCCGTGAGGTATGAGAACGTTTTGCTTAAAGTTTGTCAGTGAGCTTGACCGCATCACCAATGTAGTTAGCTGGTGTCATTTGCTTCAAGCGCGCTTTTTCATGCTCAGGTAAGTCGAGGCCATCAACAAAAGCACGCATGCCTTCGCCATCCACCCGTTTACCGCGTGTCAGCTCTTTCAACTTCTCGTACGGCTTTTCAATGCCGTAGCGACGCATTACGGTTTGAATCGGTTCGGCAAGCACTTCCCAGTTCTTATCCAGCTCGGCTTCTAGCGCGGCTTGGTTGACTTCTAGCTTGCTGATCCCTTTAAAGGTCGAGGCATAAGCAATTAGGGTGTAACCCACGCCGACACCCAGGTTACGTAATACTGTCGAATCGGTCAGATCACGCTGCCAGCGAGAAATCGGCAACTTTTGCCCCAGGTGAGAGAAAATTGCATTCGCTAGGCCGAGGTTACCTTCCGAGTTTTCGAAATCAATCGGATTGACTTTATGTGGCATGGTCGACGAGCCAATTTCACCTTCAACCGTTTTTTGCTTGAAGTGACCCAGCGCGATATAGCCCCAGATATCACGATCAAAATCGATCAAAATGGTGTTAAAACGCGCCACGGCATCAAAGAGCTCAGCAATGTAGTCATGTGGCTCAATTTGAGTGGTGTACGGGTTCCAGTCGATACCGAGCGAGGTGACAAAGGCTTCGCTGTAGGCGTGCCAATCAATCTCTGGGTAGGCCGACAAATGGGCGTTGTAGTTACCCACTGCACCATTGATTTTGCCGAGGATTTCAGTGCTTTCGACTTGCTTAATCTGACGCGCCATGCGGTAGGCAACGTTCGCCATTTCTTTACCCATGGTCGACGGCGAAGCCGGTTGGCCGTGGGTGCGAGAGAGCATCGGCACATCGCGGAATTGTTGTGACAAGTCTTTAACTGCATCGGCAAGCTGCTGCATTTCCGGTAAGATCACCGTATCACGCGCGTCTTTAAGCATCAGTGCGTGAGATAGGTTATTGATATCTTCCGAGGTACAGGCAAAGTGAATAAACTCGCTAACCGCATGAATCTCTGGGTGTTGAGCAATTTTTTCTTTTAAAAAGTACTCAACCGCTTTGACGTCGTGATTAGTGGTGCGCTCAATCTCTTTGATTCGGGCGGCGTCTTGCTCATCAAATTCAGCGGCAATCCGATCGAGGAGGGCGTTGGCGTCATCGCTAAATGCAGGCACTTCTTTGATGCTGTCAGTGGCTGCCAAGCTTTGCAGCCAGCGGATTTCAACGATGGTGCGATACTTTAGCAATCCAAATTCACTGAAAATCGATCGTAACGCAATCGTTTTCGTACCATATCGGCCATCGACCGGGGAAACAGCAGTCAGCGCTGACAGTTCCATTTTATGTCTCCTGAGTTCAATCTGATTAGCTACGGGCTAGAATAGTTTTGGCCTGCTCAACCATTTGTTTACGACCAAAAATGAGATGTCGGCGTTTACCGCCTACTTGGCGCCATAGTACGGTACTACGGATACCAGATAACAAGAGGGCACGCACACGATGTTGCACGCCGGTTTGTTGTAGGTGTTGCGGGTCGCCAGAAACCTGAATACGCGGGCCCAGTGGGCTGATGACGTCGAGATAAATACTGGCAAGATTACTGATCATTTGCTCATCAAGCAGATCAAAGTGGCTCGATTGGCGCTCGATGGTTTCGATCCGATCGCCCAATTGCGCCATGGCATCACGACGGCTGGCAAGCTTGCGCTCTAAGGCGAGCAAATTGATCAGATAACGCATTAGCTCGCTACCGTTGCTGCTATTATCCAGCTGGCTGATCAGCGCTTCCAAGCCTAAATGGAGCCCTGACTCACCGCCGCCAGTGACATTACCGACCTCACCGCGAAACACATCGAGCGTCGAGGACGGGTTCGTCATCACGATGCTGCTTAAGCTGGTACTGAGCGCGTCTTGGTCACAATAGCCCTGACGGGACACATCTTGCACCAGTTTCGCTGCCTGACAAATGCTCGCAAAAGCGAGGGTGCGATCATAAATCGTCTCTGCCACTGATCACGGCTCCTTAAATACGTTGCTCGATAATACCACCACCTAAACACACGTCGCCGTCATAAAAAACAGCGGATTGGCCAGGGGTGACCGCAATTTGCGGCTCGTCGAATGTCACTTTTATGGTGTCATTATCAACAGGCGTGATAGTACATGATATATCGTGTTGACGATATCGGGTTTTGACTGTGCAACGGCGTGTCTCGGTCACATTCTCGCGATCGACCCAGTGTAATTGGGCTGCTATTAAGCCTGCAGAGAATAAGCGTGGATGATCATGGCCTTGACCTACAATCAGTACATTGCGCTCAACGTCTTTATCGACCACATACCAGGGCGCTTCGCTACCGTTACCGCCTTTTAATCCGCCAATCCCTAAACCTTTACGTTGGCCCAGGGTATGATACATCAGGCCTTGGTGGTCACCGATGTTCTCGCCATCGGTCGTTTCGATGGGCCCCGGTTGCGCGGGTAAGTACTGCGATAAAAAGTCAGTAAATTTGCGCTCACCAATAAAGCAGATCCCAGTGGAGTCTTTTTTCTTTGCGGTCACCAAGCCTTGTTCTTCGGCAATTTGGCGCACTTGTGGCTTTTCGAGATCGCCGACTGGGAATAAGCTACGTGCAATCTGATCGTGGCTGAGTGTATATAAGAAGTAGCTTTGGTCTTTATTGCTATCAAGGCCACGCAGCATCTGTGCTTTTTCACCATTGTCGGGGAAAGATCGACGCACATAATGGCCCATAGCAATATAATCGGCGTCTAGCACTTCGTCGGCAAACTCGAGAAATGCCTTAAATTTGATTTCTTTATTGCACAGAATATCTGGATTCGGCGTACGGCCTGCTTTGTACTCGGTCAAAAAATGCTCGAACACATTGTCCCAATACTCAGCGGCAAAATTAATGGTATGTAGCTCAATGCCCAACTTATCGCAGACATCTTGCGCATCGGCCAAGTCTTCTGCAGCAGAGCAGTATTCTTCGTTGTCATCTTCTTCCCAGTTTTTCATAAACAGGCCTTCGACCTGATAACCCTGTTGTTTCAACAAGTAGGCAGAAACGGACGAATCAACACCGCCGGACATTCCGACAATCACTTTTTTGCTGCTGTTATCTGACATGGTGATCACAAATGCTGCTATCAATAAACGGACGCTGAGTTTAACAGAATCAAATCGCCGGATACAGATGTGATAAGGCTCACACGTTAACCGTTATCTAAAGTAGATAGATGGTTGCGTTGACGGCGACCGATGCAGCTTATGTTGATGCGATTAAATATCAATGGCGGACATAGTCTGTGATTGGGTGCCGCGCAAAGACCCTCCGCGCCATGGATGGCGCGGCGGAGCCTCCAGGGATGGATTCACGGCGTGTTTATGCGTGGTATCCAATCTCAGAGCGATGACGACAGTTGCTGTGGAAGCTTGGCTTTATCGAGCCTTCTTCAACGGTGCGCGCTTGGACGAGCGAGTGCGCCCACACGGTGCTTTCCCTTTTGGCCCTTTGGGTTTAGGGATGAACTGCTCGAAGCCTTTCAGGGGCGCGACCTCACGCCATTGGCCCGGTTGCAAATCATCCAGCTGCCAGGCGCCGAGTTGGGCGCGAATCAAGCGCAGCGTCGGGTGGCCAATATGGGCAGTCATCCGGCGTACTTGTCGATTTCGCCCCTCGTTCAGCACCACCTTTAGCCAGGTAGTGGGAATGTTGGCGCGATAGCGTACCGGAGGATGGCGTTCCCACACGGCGGGTGACGCCATTTTTGATACCTCAGCGGGTAGCGTTAGACCATCTTTTAGCTCCACACCGTCGCAAAGCGCTTGAATCGCCTCATCGCTGGGATCACCTTCCACTTGGACCCAATAGGTTTTGGGAGATTTAGATGAAGGCTGGGTTAATCTGGCTTGTAAGGCACCGTTATTGGTGAGCACCAGCAAGCCTTCGCTGTCCTTGTCGAGTCGACCGGCCGGGTACACGTCTTTTACGGAGACGATGTCGGCTAATGTGCTGTCACCGGGCTCACCGCTAAACTGGGTCAACATGTTATAAGGTTTGTTAACAAGTATCACTTTAGTGGTCATCGCCGCCGCGCGTGAATCCTGTGCGTGTTGAGATGATTTGGCAGTGGTGTTTGAAACAGCCTTTGACGCTGGCTGAGAGCGGGATTTATATGGCATACGGGCTGTCAAATAGATTAAACGGCAAATGAGACTTTGGTATTATACACGTAATAATCTGTTTGGCGTGTTGTATGAATTCGAGTATCCTCGTTGCGCATCTTACACAAAGATAACAAATGGACGCTAGGAGATTAAAATGGAAAGTAAAGTAGTTGTACCGGCGGAAGGTGAAAAAATTACACTCGACGGCACAAAACTGGTAGTCCCTAACCACCCTGTGATCCCTTACATTGAAGGGGATGGCATCGGGATGGATGTTAGCCCTGCAATGATCAAAGTTGTTGATGCCGCAGTTGCTAAAGCCTACAACGGTGAGCGTAAGATTTCATGGATGGAAATCTACACCGGTGAAAAATCCACCAAGGTATACGGTGATGATCAATGGCTACCGGCTGAAACACTCGACTTTATTCGTGAATACAAAGTGGCGATTAAAGGCCCACTGACAACGCCTGTTGGCGGTGGTATTCGTTCTCTGAATGTGGCCCTTCGCCAAGAGCTCGATCTCTACATTTGTGCGCGTCCGGTACGTTACTTCACTGGCGTTCCTAGCCCTCTGAAAAAGCCAGAAGATACCGATATGGTGATCTTCCGTGAAAACTCAGAAGACATCTACGCGGGTGTCGAGTTTAAAGCGGGCACCGCAGAAGCCGATAAAGTGATTAAATTCCTGCGCGAAGAAATGGGTGCCAACAAAATCCGTTTCCCAGAGCAGTGTGGTATCGGTATCAAGCCGATTTCTGAAGAAGGTACCAAGCGTCTGGTTCGTGCGGCTATCGAGTACACCATCGATAACGATCGCGACTCACTGACCATCGTCCACAAAGGTAACATCATGAAGTTTACCGAAGGGGCGTTTAAAGATTGGGCATACGAAGTAGCCAATAAAGAGTTTGGTGCCGAGTTGCTTGATGGCGGTCCGTGGATGACGATGAAAAATCCAAAAACCGGTAAAGAAATCATTATTAAAGATTCCATCGCAGATGCTTTCTTGCAGCAAATTCTGTTGCGCCCTGCAGAGTATGATGTGATTGCCACCATGAACTTGAATGGTGATTACGTATCTGATGCTTTGGCAGCGCAGGTTGGTGGTATTGGTATCGCCCCAGGTGCCAACATTGGTGACGGTGTGGCACTGTTTGAAGCTACCCACGGCACGGCGCCAAAATACGCGGGCCAAGACAAGGTAAATCCAGGCTCGCTTATCCTGTCAGCAGAAATGATGCTGCGTCACATGGGCTGGTTTGAAGCCGCTGATTTGGTGATCAAATCAATGGAAAAAACCATCGCCAACAAAACTGTGACCTATGACTTCGAGCGTCAAATGGAAGGTGCGAGCCTACGTAAGTGCTCTGAGTTTGCAGACGACATGATTGCGCAAATGTAATAATAGTATTATCGCACGATGATAAAACCCGGCTCATTCGCCGGGTTTTTTTGTTTGTGGTCTCGGGAATGATCCACTTAGACAATCAGTTTATATCCTCCCACGACAACGCGGTGCCTTTGGTTAACGCGCGTGTCGCGCGTTTTCCGAGCACCGCATCATAGTGTTTCGGCGCCAACCCAAAGCCAGGACGAATACTGCGCACATTATCGGGCGTGAGTGGCTCACCGGGCGCGATATCCTCACAGACATACAAAGAGCGCCTAAATTGACGGTTGCTCGACTCGGCCTCTCGGGTGGTGAGGGCGCTTTCTCCTAACGCTTGCCACGCCGCGTGGGTTTGCTCACAAAGCGCACTCAGTGCAGGTGGCGTAAGCGAGAAAGCAGCATCCGGGCCTCCCGAATTTTCAGAGAGCATCACATGTTTTTCAATCACGCACGCGCCGAGTGCCACGGCTGCGATCGCGGCGGTATTGGTCAGCGAATGATCGGATAAACCCGCCAATGTTTGATAGCGGCTGGCTAAGGTTGGAATGGTTCGCAGATGGCTTTGTTCCATCGGTGCGGGGTAGGCGCTGATACAATGAAGCAACACCAGCTCACGACAGCCGTTATCACGGGCAGTCGCCACCGCCTCGTCAATCTCTGTCTCGTCAGCCATGCCGGTTGAGACGATCATCGGTTTACCGGTTTGCGCGGCATAGCGAATCAAGGGCAAGTCAATCGCCTCGAACGAGGCAATTTTATAAGCGGGGGCGTTAAGATCTTCGAGCAAGTCAATCGCGGAGCAATCAAAAGGGGAGGAGAATAAGGTGATGCTTTCTTTTCTCGCGTGATCAAATAACGGCTTGTGCCACTCAAACGGGGTTTGTGCCCAGCGATATAGTTGGTGGAGACTATAACCATCCCACAGTCCGCCTTTGATCTGAAATTCATCGTGGTCGCAATCAAGGGTAATGGTATCGGCGGTATAGCTTTGCATTTTCACAGCATCGGCACCGCAGGCTTTGGCCATGGAAATGGTTTGCTTGGCAAGCTCAAGGCTACCATTATGGTTGGCCGACATTTCGGCAATGATATAGGGAGGATGCTGGGGACCGATCAAACGGCCTGCAATCTTAATGTCGTTGTTCATAAACCGCATCGATATTCAGTTTGGTTTGAAGGGCGCTGGCGCCTTGCTGCCACTCATCAGCGGACAAAGACAGGCACACAATCTCGACGGTTTTTCCCTCAGGCAGGGAAAAGGTGCGTTGCCGACTTTGCGGCGTTTCACGAAAGCCAAAGCGTTGATGTAGCCGAACTACCCCCTGATTATGACTGAGCACTTCACAGTTCAATTGGGTCACGCCCAAGGTTTCAAATGCTAAGCTTAATGCGCCAAACTCCATGAGCGCACCGCTCCCACGTGGTGCATCGGGGGTGGCATAGAAAGCCCAGATTGCACTTGTCCTATTCTCGCTATCGAGGTCAAGGTTGACCACGCCAAGTGGCTTGTCCGGTTGGCCGTCTACGCGTTTGTAAACGATATAGAAATATCGGTGTGTGTTGGCGAGCATATGGCTGAACCATGCTTGGTGCTCATCATGGCTTATTTCATGTTGGGTGTACATAAACTGGCGGACAGCGGGACGATTGCGCCAATGCCATAAAGTGTCACTGTCCGCGTGAGTCACCGCTCTAAAAATCAGTTGCATAAGTCATGCTCCAAGGCCGCGACGACACGCTCTGCGCCTTTTCCATCAGTGATCGCTGGTAGGGTAGGAAGCTGATGCCAGTTTGCCGCAAGATGCTGCAGTGCAGACGCGTAATCTTGCCAGCGGGTGTGCTCACCGCGTCCTAAGTATTGATAGCCCGGCTGTCCGGCGAGATACTCGGCCATGGCGTGTTGGTTTTCCGCCACACATACCAAGGTACTAGGCACTCCCAAGCAGCTGCGCTCAATGGCAGTAACGCCGGCGGCTCCAAATGCGTAGCGTGCCCGTGCCATGTGGGCATCAAAGTCCGACAGTGCTTCCACCACACGAACCCCATCGGAGACAGGCGCTTTACACAATGCGTCGCGGTCTGGGTTGCGCCGGCCGGTGACAATTAACAGTGAGAAAGGCAGCCTCTCGATCTTCTGCTCTTGTTCTAGGTGTTTCACCGCGTCCACGAGCTTGACGCTTTCACCGGTCGGATCCGTGCCGGAGAAAAAGGCGATCACTTTATCTTCCCGCGGCGGCGGAGACTGATGTAAGGCGGCAAATGCTGGACGCAATAGTGCATAGTCTGGCCCCAATAAGCATCGGGTTTGTGGATTTACAAGCTGTGATGCGTAGCGCGTGGTGAGATCTGGCCAAGGATTTTGATCGAGCAAAAACGCGCAATCGTGGGGCCGATTGGCTAAATCATCAACCACCATCACCGGACAGCCCAATTGGGTGTGAATCGATTGTTCCCAGCGGGCATCGAGGGCGTAATGATCCACCACCATCAAATCCACCAGCTGGTTAGCCACGTATGCGGTTGTCTCTTCGGCATCTTGCTGCTGGCTCACACCAAGCCAATCGGTGTTGCTGAGCGAGTTTTTGGGGGCAGGCAACACCGCCACCGTTAAGCCTTGTTCATGGCTGACCGCTATCAAATTGCCGGGCAAGTCGCGACACACCAAGGTTACTTGATGGCCCGACGTTTGTAGCATGTTAGCCAACACGTGCATGCGGCTGACGTGCCCGGTGCCTATCGCTTGGGAGGCATCGACTCGAATGGCAATATGGCTCATAGCAAGGCCTGTTTCTCCAACAGTTGATACATTAGCTCAGCGCGTAGCCAGTCATCCGGCTCATCAATGTCTTGCACGCGGTAATGAGGGATCAACACAGCTTTCGAGTGGGGCGCAAAAACCGGCTCGCGCGCTAAAAACGCAGTTGGCGTGCCCCAGTAAAACATTCCCGCATCGTGGTACGCCGGTTGTAAGTCTTGGGAGCGTGTAGTGAAATGCTCTGGCCATAACATACTGACACTGCCATCGGCATCGACATGAATACTGCGCTGAATCGGAAAGGCGTAGCGGGTGGCGGCAAAACTGTATTTGACGGTGTCGCCGTCCAGTAACGCTAAGCCTTGGCGCAAGTCATCCGAGGTGACAAAGGGGGTGGTAGCATACAGGCAGCAAACCGCGTGCAAAGGCGTTTGCTGTGGCGACGGGTTGAGCCACTGGATCGCATGCTCAAGCACATCCAAGGTCGTAGCGTGATCGCCGGCAATCTCGGCGGGACGCACAAAAGGCACCTCAGCCCCTGCATCGCGCGCCACACTGGCAATGTCCTCGCAATCGGTGGAAACCAAGACGCGATCGAATAGCCCACTTTGACGTGCTGTCGCAATGGCATAAGTAATAATGGGCGCCCCGTTAAACCGTTTGAGGTTCTTGCCCGGAATGCGTTTGCTGCCACCGCGGGCGGGAATAATACATACATTCATCGGTCACGCATCCTCAATGGCTTTTTGTAGCGCAGCAATCACCGTATCTTGCTGTTGCTCGGTTAAATCGGGGTAAAGCGGTAAAGTGAGTGCCCCCGCGTAATACTGCTCGGCAAGCGGGAAGTCTCCGGGCTGGAAGCCCTGTGCCTGATAGTAAGGTTGCGTATGCACAGGAATATAGTGCACGTTCACGCCAATGCCTTGCACACGCATTGCCTCAAAAACGGTGCGGCGTGTGTCGACGTGCTCAAGCTCAATCAAATACAAATGCCATGCCGATTCAGGGTCTAAAATGGGCCGCTTAACGGGCAAATCCGCCAGCGCTTGGTGGTAGCGTTCAGCGAGTGCAAACCGTCTGGCGATAAAGGAACGAAGCTGGGTTAATTGTGAACGGCCAAGCGCGGCATGAATATCCGAGAGGCGATAGTTCATCCCCAGTGTATGCTGCTCATACCCCCAAGGTGGCAGGGCAGCGTGGCTGTCTTCTGCATCACGGGTGATCCCGTGGCTACGCAACTGACGCAGCGCTTTCGCCAATGTGGCATGTTGGGTGGTGGCAACCCCGGCTTCTCCCGCGGTAACCACTTTGACCGGATGAAAACTAAATACGCTAATATCGCTGTACTGGCATCCACCTACTGCCGCGCCTTGATAGTGTGCGCCCATCGCATGTGACGCATCCTCAATAATGGCCACCTGATACCGCTTAGCGAGCGCGGCAATCTCGGCCATTGGCGCACTGGCACCGGCCATATGTACCACCACCAGCACTTTGGGTAAGGTTTGAGTAGCGGCCGCTTGCGCCAGTTTTTTCGCGAGCTGCTGAGGGCATAGGTTACGAGTGTCTGGGTCGATATCGACAAAGTCCACCTCGGCACCACAGTATTGCCCACAATTGGCTGACGCGACAAAGGTAATGGGCGAGGTCCATAAACGATCGCCTGGGCCTAGTCCTAACGCCAGACAAGCGAGATGCAGGGCAGATGTAGCGCTATTGACGGCGACAGCATGCGCAGCCCCGGTGAGTTCGGCGACGGCGGCTTCAAAAGCCGGAACTTGCGGGCCTTGGGTCAGATAATCACTTTTTAGCACCTCAAGCACAGCGGCATAGTCTTGCTCACTAAGATGCTGCTTTCCGTATGGGATCAACGCCATACTCCTTTACTGCTCGGTGTCGAGTTGCAAAATGGCCTCGACGGTTAACACATCTGGGTTAGTGCCTGATTGATACTCAAAGCCCTCTGGCACGGGCTGTCCTTTTTCGCCCAACGCATTTTCTCGATAGTCATCATCGGCATCGTAGAACTTAATGGTAGGGCAAATCACGTAATGATCGGCAAATTCGAGCGTCAGATGCGCATCGTCAGCCGGACACATCACTTCATGCATTTTCTCGCCGGGACGAATGCCTATTACCTTGACGGGCGTGTTCGGGGCATAGGCGCTGGCGAGATCCGTTAGACGAACCGATGGGATCTTAGGAACAAATATTTCCCCTCCATACATGCGCGAAAAGTTTTTCAGCACAAAATCCACCCCTTGCTGCAAGGTAATCCAAAAGCGGGTCATTTCAGGATGGGTAATGGGCAAATGATCCGCGCCTTCCTCTGCCTTTTTCTTAAACAAAGGCACCACAGAGCCGCGCGAGCCGACCACATTGCCATAGCGCACCACCGAAAAACGTGTCTTTTGGCCCCCGGTCATATTGTTAGCGGCGACAAATAATTTATCTGAACATAGTTTTGTGGCGCCATAGAGATTATTGGGGCTGGCGGCTTTATCAGTCGAGAGCGCAATCACCTTTTCCACCCCGTTGGCAATCGCAGCGCGAATCACATTCTCTGCGCCGTGAATGTTGGTCTTGATACATTCCATCGGGTTGTATTCGGCGGCAGGTACCTGCTTAAGTGCAGCAGCATGAATCACATAGTCAATGCCTTGCATCGCTTGCATTAAACGATCGCCATCACGCACATCGCCGATAAAATAGCGCATGCAAGGGGCGTTAAAGGTTTGCTGCATTTCATATTGCTTGAGCTCATCGCGAGAGAGCACCACGAGGCGACGTGGTTGATAGCGTTCAAGCAGGGTGCGGACGTACTTTTTACCAAAAGAACCAGTACCGCCGGTGATCAGAATGGATTTGCCGTTAAACATAGGACGCCTTGTCACTAACTGTCGGGAATACAGGCAGTTTAACTGATCTGAGCAGGATTTGGCGATCTGCTAGGGCGTTCTGATGTGTGATTGGCAAAATCGAATTCCAAAAGAGTGGTACCAAACTAAGAGAATCGGAAAAGTCCTCTAAATAGCTATCTATAAACTTCACAGCCAGTTATATAGGTTAACAAGGTGACCCATTGCAATGTCGACAGCTTCTATACTTAGCAGGGCGACCACGCGAACGTTTTTGACCAAAACAGGTTCGGTTTGACGATCACCTCTGGCTGTTATCATATAGGCCGACTCTATAATAGTTCGAGATAGATACCGTGGATCGATACATTTAAACACTACTTCAGTGCCGTTGATGATAACCGTCAAAGTACCAAGATAATATATCCACTTTCGACCTTCTCTTTGCTTCATGTGCGCAGTCAAACATTACAAAAATGTATAGTTCGCGAAAAGTTGACGAAATCCCGATCGCTTAGAGTATCTACGTCGAGAGGGAAGTCCCTATCAAATCATACGAACAATGAGGATTACATCATGAAAAAAAATTTAGTGTTTTCGTCTACCGCCACTCTTACTGCTGTGCTGGGTCTAGGTGCGATGTTGGTTGTTGGTGCTGCCAACGCAGGTGAGAAGCCCAAGACTCTCCATAGCGATGCGGTAACATTGATCCAGGCAGTTGAGACAGCAAAGAAAACTGCTGACGGTATCGTGATAGAGGCTGAACGTGATGTGGTAATGAGCCAAGCGGTCTATGAGATTGAGATCATAAGCGATACGGGTGAAGAAATTAATACAGTAGTGAGCGCAGCAACAGGTGAAGTGATTCTAACTAATACTCATCGCAATCATGACAATGATGTTGAGGATGCTATCTGGTTAGCAGGTATTAGAAACGGAACGTTTCTTTCTCTTGAACAGGCATTGATGCAAGCAGAGACGCAAGTAGATGGAAAAGCGTGGCGAGTTGAACAGGATGATCATCTTGATCGGCCATACTACGAAGTAGACCTGCTAAATACTAGCGGCAATCATGTTGAAATTAAAATTGATGCGAGAGTATTAAAGTAAGACAGTAACAAACCAACCTGTATCGGATAATTTTATGGGCTAGTGCCCATGATTGGAGGTTTATATGAATGTAGAAAACAGAAACGCATCAAAATGGCAACGTACAAAAGAACAGGTTAAAAGTCTTGTTCAAAAGGCTCCTATGGCAATTTTAGGCGTATTGAGCTTCTCACTGTTTTTCATGTTTGGGCTGGTTATACTTGGGATGAGTTTGATGGCGGGTATTGTCGCTATTATCATGGCGAAATACCAACAACGCCAAGTTGTTAAAGACATTCCTCATCCACAAAGTACGACAAATCAAGGTGAATCGGTTGTAACGGCAGCTGAAATACAACCTTAATGCCTAAATAGAGGGGTGCCCAAATGCGCGTACTGTTGGTGGAAGACGATAATAGTCTCAGTCGTTTCGTAGAAAAAGGCCTGCGAGAAGCAGGCCATCAAGTTGAGGTGATTGATAACGGCAAGCATGCCCTCACGCTTTGCATGACAGAAAGTTACGATGTGGCGATTGTCGATCGCATGTTACCGGGCCTAGATGGTCTTTCTCTCGTTAAGGCCCTTCGTGCTGCGCAAGTTGGTATTCCTATCCTGTTTCTTACCACGCTGGGTGGTGTGGACGATCGAGTGGAAGGTTTAGAAGCAGGCGGTGATGACTATCTTACCAAGCCGTTTGCTTTCTCTGAACTTTTGGCACGCATCACTGCGCTCTCCCGTCGTACAATGTTGAAGAAAACCGAATCCAGCCATGAACTTAGTTCTGGCGATTTAATACTGAATCTGTTTGCGCACTCAGCAACTCGCCAGGGCAAGGCATTGGATTTACAGCCAAAAGAATTTCGGATTCTTGAGCTTTTCTTACGCCATCCTGGACGCGTCATTACTCGGACCATGCTGCTTGAGCATGTGTGGGATATACACTTCGATCCGCAGACGAGTGTTGTAGAAACCCATATTAGTCGTCTTCGAAACAAGATCGAGAAACCCTTTGGCGATACACTCATTCATACGCTTCGTGGTGTAGGCTATAAGTTTGAACAGAAAAGCGGAAAACTAAAATGAGAGGGAGACTGGTGGACTTTATCCCTCGCTATTTTTCTAAGCGAAAATTGCTAGATATACTTCCTGCGTGGATGAAAAGCTCTGCGACTCACCAAGGTTTAATGTTCGGTGGAGTGGCTCTAATCAGCTTAGTACTAATGGCCTTGGTAACCTTTTTCTATGTCGACCATGAACTGAAAGAACAAAACTACGATATCGTTAAAGCGTCCCTTGACCGCGCTAAGGGATTAGAAAGCGAACTCGATGACGAACCTATTGAAGACGAAGAAATTCTCGCTATGCTCGCGTCCGGCTTTGTGCTTGCGGGCATACTAGTGTCAGTGTTTTCAGTGGTACTAGTGACAGTAATGACTCGCATTAGCCAGAAGCGAATTAAACGGATTGAAACCGTCTTGAATGCCGTCGCCGAAGGAGATCTCTCAGCGCGAACCAATGTAAAATACACGTATAACGATCTGGCACGTATTTCGGTTTCACTTGATGATATGTTGTCACGGCTGGAAGGAACAGTAGCAGCAATGAGTGATATCTCCGTTAATATTGCTCATGAGCTTAAAACTCCAATCAGTCGTCTGCGCCATAATTTATTGGCATTGCGACAAGATGCTGTGAGTATTTCATCAACCCCCAATAACGCCTTTTTTGTTGAATTGGATAGAGCATTAGAAGATTCACAGCGGCTAGCGTCAATATTTGATGCTTTACTTCGTATTGCACAAATTGAATCCGGTGCGCGCCGAAGCCGCTTTGTGATGCTTGATCTGAATAACGTGGTCGATACAGTTTCGGAGATATACGCTGATGTCGCCGAAGATGCACAGATGTCATTGATATCAGAAAAGCACTTTTTGCCACTGATGATTCAGGGGGATCGTGAGCTTTTGATTCAGCAAGTGGCTAACTTGATAGAAAATGCGTTGCGTTATTGTCCGCCAGGTAGCCAGATTCATCTCCGTTGCGGAGAAAATCTGAAAACGTCTCAAGCCTGGTTAGAGGTTGAGGATACGGGGCTAGGTATTGCCGATGAACATAAAGAGCGAGTTTTTCAGCGGCTCTATCGGGTAGATAAGAGCCGAGCTGATGGGGGACTGGGTTTGGGGTTGTCGCTCGCTAAAGCCATTGCTGGCCTTCATTATGGCAGCATTACGTTGTCTGATGCGAATCCTGGCTTAAGAGTGGAAATTGCAATTCCGATATATCATTTATAACACCTCTTGTTATTGACGAAGAACCCTTGCTATCACTGAATACAAGCGCATATTATCAAAAAGCGCCGCAGTTGTGCGGCGCTTTGGAGAGAGCATGTATAGGTTAACGCGCTTCGCTGTTAGCCTTGATGGCGAGAGGCGAGGACTTCGGTCACTTGATGGAGGCTAAGCTCTTGGTCTTGCAGCAATACCAACAGGTGATAGAGCAAGTCGGCACTTTCGTTTAATAGCTCGGCCTTATCGCCTGCCGTGGCAGCGAGGGCGACTTCGACGCCTTCTTCCCCCACTTTTTGCGCGATACGCTTGGTGCCTTTGGCAAATAAGCTCGCGGTGTAAGAGTCATCAGGCGCGGCGTCTTTGCGGCTGGCAAGCACTTGCTCTAGGCTCGACAAAAAGCCGGGCCCAGTGTGTGGCGGTTTATTATCACTGTCAAAGCAGGTGGTCGTGCCGAGGTGACAGGTGGGCCCATGCGGCGTCGCCGTGACCAATAAGGTATCTTGATCGCAATCGAGTGCAATGTGTTCCAGGCTCAACACATGACCGGAGCTTTCGCCTTTTACCCAAAGACGCGACTTACTGCGTGACCAAAAGGTGACGCGACCGGTTTCGAGCGTCGCGTTCAGTGCATCGGCATTCATGTAGCCCAGCATCAATACTTGGCCGCTATCACTGTGTTGGATAATCGCAGGCACCAAGCCGGCGTTTTTCTCCCAATCGATACGTTCTACCCACGCTGCCGTCATACTCTTACCTCGATCCCTTGTTGTTTTAATGTTTGTTTTAATTCGCTTATCGCGATGATTTGCTTGTGAAACACCGAAGCGGCCAGCGCGCCATCGACATTCGCTTGTAAAAAGGCGTCGGCGAAGTGCGACATTTCACCGGCACCGCCGGAGGCAATCAGGGGCACCTGACAGCGCTCTCTTACCATTTTTAGTTGGGTTAAGTCATAGCCTTGGCGCACGCCATCGCGGTTCATCATATTGAGTACGATTTCGCCTGCGCCCCGCTGTTGGACTTCCTCAACCCACGCGGCGGTTTGCCAAGGCGTGGCCTGAGTGCGGTTTTCATCACCGGTAAATTGATAGACCTGATAGTGTCCGGTTGCTTCATCGAAGAAGGAATCAATTCCGACCACCACGCACTGCACGCCAAACTTATTGGCCAGCCGCGTGATCAAACTAGGGTCGGCCAAAGCCGGTGAATTAATCGATATCTTGTCCGCGCCGAATTCCAAGATTTGCTGGGCATCGGCTTCGGATTTAATCCCACCGGCGACGCAAAAGGGGATATCAATTACTTCCGCGACGCGACTAACCCAGCTTTTATCGACCACCCGGCTGTCACTGGAGGCGGTGATGTCATAAAACACCAGTTCATCAGCGCCTTCTTCGGCGTAGCGTTTGGCGAGCGGGACGATATCGCCGATGATTTCGTGATTGCGAAATTGCACGCCTTTTACTACTTGTCCGTCGCGGACGTCCAAACAAGGAATTATCCGTTTTGCCAGCATGCGATCGACTCCTCTGCGCTAAAGTTGCCTTCCAGTAGGGCGCGGCCGACGATCACGCCTGCCACACCGGTGCCGCGCAAGGCGCGAATGTCTTCGAGACTGCCAATGCCGCCTGATGATTGAAACGCAATGCTCGGATAGCGCTGACACAAGTCGCGGTAGAGCGCCACATTGCTGCCCTGCAAGGTGCCATCGCGGGAGATATCGGTGCACAGCACATGCTTGAGCCCGACGGACAGATAATCGTCGAGTAGCGCTTCAATGGTGACGCCGGAGTCTTGTTGCCAGCCGGACACCGCCACGCGTCGCGTCCCGTCGTTGTCAATATGAATGTCGAGTGCCAATACAATCCGGTCAGGGCCGTAGGTTTGCATCCAGCCTTTAACCAAATCGGGGGATTTAACCGCGGTGGAGCCGATCACTACGCGCTGCGCGCCGGTGTTTAGCAGCTCAATCACGTCCATTTCGGTGCGCACGCCGCCGCCGATTTGGATATTGGCGGGCGTTGATTGCAAAATCTCGGTGATTAAATCGACCTGACGCGCGGTCGGATCTTTGGCACCGGTTAAATCCACGAGGTGCAACCAATCCGCGCCCGCTCGATGGTAACGTGCGAACTGCTCACGCGGGTCAAAACCGTAGTCGGTTTTTTGCTGATAATCCCCTTGATAAAGGCGTACCACTTGGCCATCTATCAAATCGAGTGCTGGTATAATCATCCTTGCTTACATCTCCAAAAAATTCTGAATCAAACGCGCGCCCACTTTGCCCGAACGCTCGGGGTGAAACTGAACCCCGAAGTAGTTACCTTGATTGATTGCTGCGCTGAACGCATGACCATAGTGACATTGTGCCAGGGTATAGTCACCGACCGGCATCGCGTAACTATGGACAAAATAGAAGTAGCTGCCAGCGGGAATGCCGTCGAATAAGGGATGGTCATTGACGGTGGCGACCCGATTCCAACCCATATGAGGTAAAGGCTGGCCATCGGTATCCATTAGCTTGGTCGGCGCGGGGATGTGGCCAAGGCACTCAACCGGGCTATCGCCTTCATCGGAGCGCGTGCCTAGCATTTGCATGCCAAGACAAATTCCCAGTAGCGGTTGCTCAACCTGTTTAACTAAATCCACTAAGCCGCGTTCGGTGAGATTTTTCATCGCTTCGCTGGCCGTGCCGACACCGGGCAAAAAAAGCTTGTCTGCCCCCAGCACCACGTCCGGATCGCGGCTCAATGTGGCTTGATACCCCAGGCGTTCGACAGCAAAGCGTACCGAGGAGACATTGGCGCAGCCGGTATCGATAATGACGGTGTGTTTGCGCATTATAAGACTCCTTTACTGCTTGGCAGAGCATCACCTTCTACCTTAATGGCTTGACGCAAGGTGCGGCCAAAGGCTTTAAATAAGCTTTCTACCAAGTGATGGGTGTTTTCGCCATCGACGGTCAGGTGAAGGGTACAGGCCAAAGTATCGGTCAATGAGCGGAAAAAATGCCCGACCATTTCGGTCGACATATCGCCCACTTGTGGCTGCGGGAAGCTGGCCTCAAATTTAAGAAACGGACGTCCGGATAAATCCAACGCACATTGCGCCAAGCATTCATCCATCGGCAGGCTAAACCCAAAACGGCCAATACCGCGCTTATCGCCCAGCGCCCGTTTAAGCGCGTCGCCCAAGGCGAGGGCGGTGTCTTCAATGGTGTGGTGGTCATCGATGTGCAAATCGCCTTTAACGCCAACGCTCAGCTGAAAACCGCCGTGGGTGGCGATTTGATCCAACATGTGGTCAAAAAAGCCCAGTCCGGTTTCAATGCGGCTGCCGCCACTCTTATCCAGGTTAACAGCCACCTGAATGTCGGTTTCTTTGGTGGTGCGAGTCACCGATGCGATGCGCGGCTGCAAGGTCAGACGCTCGACAATCTGCGGCCAGCCCATCACCTCACGTTGGTATTTGATCCCTTGTAGCGCCATATTGTTGGCTAAGGTGATATCGGTGTCGCGATCGCCAATCACCGCCGATTGGGCGAAATCAATCCGGCCTTGCTGCAGATAGTCTTTTACCAAGCCTAATTTGGGCTTGCGGCAGCTACAGTCGTCGCTATCAAAGTGCGGACAAATCAGCACGTCTTCAAAATGGATCCCTTGTGAGCGAAATAGCGCCATCATCATGTTGTGTGGTGCATCAAAGTCCGCTTGCGGGAAGCTATCGGTCCCTAAACCATCTTGATTGCTCACCATCACCAAGGTGTAGCCCGCTGCTTGCAGGCTAAGTAGTGCGGGGATCACGTCCGGCTCAAAGGCCAATTTATCCAGACGATCCACTTGGTAGTCTTCAGGCGGCTCCACAATCAAGGTGCCATCACGGTCAATAAATAAAATCTTGTCTTTCACAGTGGTTGTCCTTATTCACTGAGCTGCTGGCGGATAAAAGCCAACACTTTTTCACATTCGTCACGGTTGCCAATACTGATGCGTAAGCTGTTCTCGATCGCGGTACGGCGCACAATAATTCCCGCATTACCCAAGTGCTCGAACACCGCATCGGTGTCGTCCAGGCTTATCAGCAGGTAGTTACCAAAGCCTGGATGCACCTTGATGCCGGGCAGCATACTGAGGCCGGCTTGCAAATAGGCACGGTTGGCGGTTAAGTCCAAAACCTGATACTTCATCCGCGCCAAGCCCGCTTCGGAGAGCGCTTGCTCGGCAATATCTGCCACGGGCACCGGCACCGGATACGGCGGGATCACCTTGAGCATCAAGTTAATAATAGCGGGATTGGCGAGGGTAAAGCCGCAACGTAGTCCCGCCAGAGCGAACGCTTTTGATAACGTGCGCAAAATGGCCAGATTCTCAAAGCGCGCGAGTAAATCGGTGCAGGTCGCTTCTGGACTAAATTCGATATAGGCTTCATCCAACACCACAATCGCGCGACCTTGGGTGCGGGTGAGTAGCGCTTCTATGTCGTCGCGGTTAATTAAATTACCGGTCGGATTATTAGGACTACATACGAAGATAAGCTTGATGTTGGCATCTGCCTCCAAGGCGGAATCAATTCCTGCCATGTCCAGCTGCCAGTCGGCGGTGAGCGGCACTTGGGTGGTGGCGATCCCTTGGTTTTCTGCACTGACCGCATACATGCCATAGGTGGGTGGGCAAATCAGTACGCTATCTTGGTTTGGCTCGCAAAACGCGCGCAGCAATAAATCAATCCCTTCATCGGCGCCACGAGTGGTAATCACTTGGCCCTTGTCTACCCCCGCATAGTTGGCATAGGCATTAATCAATGATGCTGGCTGGCAGCTGGAGTAGCGATTGAGCCCTTGGCCGCTTACGGTGTAAGCATTGTCAAAGGGCGACTCGTTGGCATTGAGCCAGACATCCCCGCTACCACCGATGCGGCGGGCTGACTGATAAGGCGTGAGCGCTTGTACTTGCTCACGGGCGAGTTTTTCGATGCTCATGCTAACGAGTCCTCTGAGTCTTGGGTTTGTTGTAGTTTAGTCAGACGAATATCGACCGCTTGGCGGTGTGCATCCAAGCCCTCGGCTTCTGCAATGCGCATCACTGTCGGGCCCAGTGTTTGTAACCCCGTGTCGCTAAGCTCTTGCACCGTCATCCGCTTGGTAAAGTCGGCCAGTCCAAGGCTGCTGTAGGTGCGCGTATAGCCATAAGTGGGGAGCACGTGATTGGTGCCAGAGGCGTAATCACCCACAGACTCGGGCGAGTAGGCCCCTAAGAAAATCGAGCCGGCATTATCCAACAGGGGCAATAAATCCCTTGGTTGTTGGGTTTGCACAATCAAGTGCTCCGGCCCATAGCGGTTAGAAATCGACACGCACTGAGTGAGGGTGTCTGCAATGATAATCACACTGCTACCCAGCGCTTGTTTGGCAATCTCCGCGCGGCTTAGCGTGGTTAATTGCTGCTGCACCGCATCCGCCACTTTCTCCGCCATTTCCGGGGCGGGGGTCACCAGCACCACTTGCGAATCGGGGCCGTGCTCCGCTTGGCTGAGTAAATCGGCGGCCACAAAGTCTGGATCCGCGCCGGCATCGGCAATCACTAACACTTCCGAGGGGCCGGCAGGCATGTCCATGGCTGCGCCATTGGCGGCCAGGCTCACTTGACGTTTGGCTTCGGTGACATAGGCATTGCCCGGACCAAAAATCTTATCCACCTTGGTCACACTTTGGGTGCCAAAGGCCATCGCTGCAACGGCCTGTGCGCCACCTAGGGTATAAATTTCATCAATCTCGCACAGTTTGGCACAGTATAAAATCTCATCGGCCACCGTCGGTGGGGTACACAGCACCACTTTGCGGCAGCCGGCAATTTGTGCGGGGACGCCCAACATCAATACGGTAGAGGGCAAAGGCGCGCTGCCGCCAGGAATATACAGCCCCACGCGGTTAATCGGGCGAGTGATGGATTCGCACACCACCCCTGGCATGGTTTCGACTTTCAACGGCTGCGCTTTTTGCGCACGGTGAAAGGTGCTGATGTTATCGTAGGCTTGGCGTAAGGCGAGTTTGATATCTTCTCCCAAGCGCGCTTCAGCCTCGGCCAAGGTCCCTTTGTCGAGTTTGATGCTATCCAGTTCGACACCATCAAACTTTTGGGTCAATGCTTTTAAGCTTTCATCTCCCCGCTCACGGACATCGGCGATAATATCCGCGACGCTCGCTTGGGTTTGCGCGCCGGTTGTGATCGCAGGGCGGAGCATTAAGCCTTCTTTTTGTGACTCTCCGAGTGATTTCCAGACCACAGTACGCATGGTGATTTACTCCATCATCTTTTCAATCGGCAGGACCAAAATTGAGCTTGCACCCAACTGCTTCAGTTTTTCCATGGTTTCCCAGAACAGGTTCTCGGTACTCACCAGGTGCACAGCGACACGGCTCTTCTCATGTGCCAAGGGCAAGATGGTGGGATCTTCCGCGCCGGGGAGTAGCTCGACCACTTGCTCTAAGGTCTCGCTGGGTGCGTGGAGCATGATGTATTTGGACTCTTTGGCTTGGATGACCCCTTGCATGCGGGTGAGCAAGCGTTCAATCAATGCGGTTTTCTCTTCGCTGAAGCTGCCTTCACGCTGAATTAATACTGCCTTAGAGCGAAAAATGACTTCGGCTTCTTTCAAGCCGTTGGCCTCTAAGGTGGCGCCCGTTGAGACCAAATCACAAATCGCATCGGCGAGCCCTGCACGCGGCGCCACTTCCACGGAGCCATTGAGCATACAAGTGCTAAAGTTCACACCTTGTTTATCCATGTAGGCTTTAAGAATATTGGGATAGGTGGTGGCAATCCGTTGCTCAGCGAGATCTTTTGGGCCGTTGTAATTTTGGTCTTTATCCAGCGCAATGGAAAGACGACAGCCACCAAAGTCGAGACGACGAAGCAGCTGATACTGGCTCGGCTCACCCAACTTGATGCGCTCAAGGCGAACCTCTTCTAATTCGTTCTCACCAATCACACCTAAGTCAACCACGCCGTCCATGATAAGGCCAGGGATATCATCATCACGAACCAGTAGCAGATCGATGGGCATGTTTTCGGCGTGGACCACCAGGCGCTCGCCGGTGTAGTTAATTTTAACCCCGCAACGTTTGAGCAGCTCTTGGCACTCTTTGGCGAGACGGCCCTTTTTTTGGATGGCGATACGTAAGCGTTGTGTTTGCATGTGTGCTTCCTTGTCTAAAAATGAAAAGCTAAAAAAGAAAAAACCCTCGGAAGACGATGCTCCCGAGGGTCTGAATCTGTTAGCTTGCTAATGACCGACGGAAGCGCTTTTTACTCGTCTTCCAGTCGAAACCATTCCTCCCGAAAGACTAGTCAGGATGATGGTGGTGATGCATGGTCATTAGCGATGAAGTCATTTGTGTCGTCCGTTGTTACGTAGAACTTTATTTAACTGATATTGACACTATCAAAATCAGCTTAGATTGCAACCAATGATCCGCTATTTTTTCCACGCGTTTTTACCTATGGTGGCGGTAGCCTAGCGGCTGAGCGATGAATTTATACGTAAATATCTAACTCGCCATCTTTTTTGGGCGTCTTTTTTTTGTGCTCTTGTTGCGGTTGCTGAGCGTGTTCATTGAGATCGTCTAGCCGCCGTTCTTTACGCGCATCAATATGCTCCGATTTGCGGATCGCCCATACTTTGGTGGGCGGTGCATGCGGCGTGCGATACACAGGAGTCAAATTGCCAAGCCAGTTCATGATGGGTCCTCCTTTGGTCTTACTATGAGTATCGACCACGAAGCACCAAACTTGATGATTTTTTAACCAGAAGTTATTTAGAATAGCGAGGCTAGGGGGCTAGCTGCAACACTTTTTAAACTTACGCCCGCTGCCACACGGGCAAGGGTCATTACGGCCGGCTTTGACATGGCCGGGGAAAACACCATCGATATATCGCCATTGAGGCTGTCCATTGATTGTTTCTTGGACAAACCGAGATCGCTCATGCAAACACTGAGGCTGGCCGTCAGCAACAAAGTGGGCTTTGAAGGTCACAAATCCAAGCTCACCGTGGTTTAATACCTCGCTATCGAGCACCTCAAGTGATTGCCACTGATGGTCGGTCATCATGGCAATATCATCCCGAAATGCCTCGGCGCCGCATTCGCGGTGATAGGTCGCGACAATAAAGTCCACCAAGCCTTTCGGATGTGCGCTGTAACGAGCACGCATCAATTGCTCAGGATGGACAGCGTTGGCCGGATGTTGATGAACGGGCGCGCAGCATTCGGCGTAGGGTTTGTTACTACAACAAGGGCATAAATCAGTCTGCATAAAGATCTCTTAACGATGGGCTGAAAGGCTTAGTGATGGGTAAAGTCGCGAGTTTGTAAGTCACAGCCTTGCGGGCCACACACTAATACCGACCCGTGTTGGTACCAATCGCCTAACACGATGCGCTGGTAATCGTGGCCTTGATCACACCATTGATGGACATGGGGGCGATGGGTATGGCCGTGAATCATGTTAACCACTCCCGCGTTATCTAACTGGCGCTGCACTTCTTGTGGCGTCACATCCATGATGGTGGACGACTTTTGCTGATTGGCATTGGCACTGCCCGCGCGCATTTTGGCCGCAATACGACGTCGCAACGCTAAGGGTAAGCATAAAAACACGTGTTGTAGCCAGCGCTGGTGGACTTTGCGACGAAATGCTTGGTAGTCGGCATCCGCCAAACATAGGGTATCGCCATGGAGAATCAAGGTCGGCGTACCATATAAATCAATGCATGTGTGCTCATCCAACAAGGTGATGCCTGTTTCACGGGCGAAACGCTTTCCGATTAAAAAATCACGATTGCCATGAATAAAGTACACAGGTACGCCTTGCTGTGTGAGGGTCGCAAAGGCGGTTTTGATTTGCTGATGAAAGGGGCTGTGATCATCATCGCCAATCCAAGCCTCAAACAAATCTCCCAGCACATAGAGTGCATCAGCGTGGACCGCTTCCTCGGCCATAAATCGCAAAAAGCAATCAGTGATATCTTGCCGAGTAGGGCTGAGGTGTAAATCAGCAATAAAGAGGGTATGTGGCATGTATTGGCTTTTTATTGGCAAAACGAGCGGTTCACTCAAAAAGAAAGGGTAGCTTTAGCTACCCTTGTTGACGAGTGCGGCTTAGTCTTCGATAGTCACGCTATTGATTAATACTTCTTCAACAGGGACGTCTTGGTGTACATAACCCCAATTGCCGGTCGCAACGCCTTTGATCTTATTGACCACGTCCATGCCGTCGACGACTTCGGCAAACACACAGTAGCCCCAACCGTCTGGCGTCTTGGCTTTGTGATCCAGGAATAAGTTGTCATTCACGTTAATAAAGAATTGTGAACTGGCTGAATGCGGCTCCATGGTACGCGCCATGGATAAACGACCGGTAAGGTTACTTAAACCGTTATCCGCTTCGTTTTTGATCGGTGCACGCGTCGACTTTTCTTCCATGCCAGAGGCCATGCCACCGCCTTGGACCATAAAGCCGTCGATAACACGGTGGAACAGGGTTCCGTTATAAAAGCCGTCACGGCAATATTGTAAAAAGTTCTCGACCGTGGCCGGTGCTTCGTCTGCATACATGCGGAGTTTGATATCACCGAACGTGGTATGAAGAGTTACCATGATGTAATCCTGTCATTGGCTTGGCTAAAAAGGATCACAGATTTTAGCCTAACGAGCCGGGTGATCAAGCATGATCGCCCTGGATGTGGAATTAATCATCGCTAAGTGACCCCAAAGTATCGATTTACAGGGACGCTTTGTCACTTTAATTCCTCGAGATCACTTTTATTTCTCAAGATCACTTTTATTCATCGAGATCATTCTGACGATATAGGTTCAACATGCCCGAGTAACTTTTTGAGTAAATCAGCTAAGTTGGCTTGCTCACTAGTGGTGAGTCCAGCCAGGAGCTGATGCAAGTTATTGGTGTGATCGGTCACCGCCTTATCGATCAAATCCAGCCCTGCGTCGGTGAGTGAGACATAGACCCCACGGCGATCGTTAGGATCGGGGCTGCGTGCCACCAAGCCTTTGTGCTCCAACCGATCAATACGGTTAGTCATGGCGCCGGAGGTGAGCATCAAAGCATCCAGCAGCTGATTTGGGGTTAACGTGTAGGGTTTGCCCGCACGCCGTAACGAGGCCAGCACATCGAATTCCCCTGGGTTTAGATTGTATTGGCCGAAAACATGCTGCAGTTTGGGATTAATGTGGCCGTTGATACGTGCCAACCGGCCTGTAATCGCCATGGGGCTTGGATCAATATCAGGGCGTTCGCTGTGCCACTGGCTCAGAATGAGATCAACCTTGTCAGTTTGTGATGGAGTAACACCTTGTTCTTGGCTTTTTGAAGCAGCCGTGGTTACTGGGTGCGTGCGCGTTGAATTTTTTGTCATAATGGTTATCGATAAAGATTCTTTACCGAAAAATAAATGATCACCCCGACCCAACTCAAGCACCGATTGGTCGGTTTTGGTTCAAATCGTGCTTTTTCTCTTAACTTGTGAACTCGGTCGTCGCGCTTTATCGGGCCAGACACCGGGTCGATGCTTGCGTCACGCTAGCAGAAAAGGTGTAATAGCAGCTTCACTTTACTCATTGTCATTACTGTAACGAGTCATCTAATTATTATGTCGATGCAAACCCCCCCGTTAAAGATCTACAACTCACTGACGCGAGAAAAAGCCGTCTTTCAGCCTATCACGCCAGGAAAAATTGGTATGTATGTGTGTGGGGTGACGATTTACGATCTTTGTCATATCGGACATGGGCGCACCTTCGTTTCGTTTGACATGATTTCTCGTTACCTGCGTTATCTGGGCTTTGATCTGACCTTCGTGCGCAACATTACGGATATTGATGACAAGATCATCAAGCGTGCCGCTGAAAATGGCGAGACTTGCGATGCGTTAACAGAACGTTTGATTGGTGAAATGCACCAAGATTTTGATGCCTTAAACATGGTGCGTCCTGATATCGAGCCGCGTGCAACCGATTATATTGACGAAATCATTACCTTGGTAGAAACGCTGATTGCGCGTGGTTTTGCCTATGTGGCCGATAACGGCGATGTAATGTTTGAAGTCGCTAAGTTTGATGAATACGGTAAGTTGTCTAAACAAGACTTGGATCAGCTCCAAGCGGGTGCCCGTGTAGATATTGAAACTGCGAAACGCAGCCCGCTGGATTTTGTGGTATGGAAAATGTCGAAACCCGGCGAGCCGACGTGGGAATCCCCTTGGGGCCCGGGCCGCCCAGGTTGGCACATTGAATGCTCAGCGATGAACTCAGCGCTTCTGGGTAAGCACTTTGATATTCATGGCGGCGGCTCAGACTTACAGTTCCCGCACCATGAGAACGAAATTGCTCAGTCGTGCTGTGCCCATGACACGCCGTATGTGAATACGTGGATGCACAGCGGCATGGTGATGGTCGATCGTGAGAAGATGTCTAAGTCACTTGGAAACTTCTTTACCATCCGTGATGTGCTGGCGCACTACGATGCTGAGAGCGTGCGTTATTTCTTGCTGTCAGGCCATTATCGTAGCCAGCTGAATTACAGCGACGAAAATCTTAACCAAGCCCGCTCAGCATTAGAGCGCCTTTATACGGCATTGCGTGGTTTAGACACTCAGGCAACCCCGGCAGGTGGCGACCAATACGTGGCGCGTTTTGAAGCGGCAATGAATGACGACTTCAATACGCCAGAAGCCTATTCAGTGTTGTTTGACATGGCCCGTGAGATTAACCGCCTCCGTGCTGACGATATGGCCGCCGCGTCTGCGTTGGGCGCGCAAATGCGCAAATTGGCATCTATTCTTGGTTTGCTCGAGCAAGACGCCGATAACTTCTTGCAAGGTGATGCTGGCGCGGATGATGAAGTTGCTGACATTGAAGCCTTAATTCAAACACGTAATGATGCTCGTAAAGCCAAAGACTTCGCGGCAGCCGATGCGGCGCGCGATGCACTGACCGCGATGGGCATTGTGTTGGAAGATGGCCCACAAGGCACCACCTGGCGCCGTAAGTAAGCAGATAAAGCGCCATCCGGCCGAGAATAATAGCAATTTAATGAAAACGGAGCCAAATAAGGCTCCGTTTTTTATTGTCGGTGTGATAATCGTGTGACACAGAAGGTCAAATGCGTGAAGGCACCGGCCTGGATTACCGTCCAGGCTTTACTTCACGCTTATCGGGCTCAGGCAGTTCACTACCACAATGTTTACAAAAGTCCGCATCAGACTCGTGCCCCCCTTTTGAACAATTTGGGCATTTGACTAACTGGCGATGCAGTGTCATTTGTTGGCCTATTTCAGCAGTAATGATCCCGGTGGGGACAGCGATAATGGAATAGCCCATCAGCATAGTGAAAGAGGCCAGCGTCTTACCAATATCCGTTTGGGGGACCAAGTCGCCATATCCGACAGTGGTAAGCGTTACTATCGCCCAATAAATGGCATAAGGAATACTGGTGAAACCATTCTCTGGTCCTTCTATCACATACATTAGAGCGCCGAATACTGTGACCAGAATCATGACTGTGGAAAAGAAAATCATCACCTTGCGTGATGACATGATCATCGAACGCATCAGAATATTGGAGTCTTCCAAAAAGCGCATGAGTCTCAGTATACGGAAAATACGTAATACACGGAGCAGACGCACCACCATCATATAAGTCGTGCCCGGAACAAATACGGCGATGTAAGTGGGGAGAATGGCAAGCAGGTCCACGACGCCATAAAAGCTACGTGCATAGGCGGATGGGCGTGGGGAGCAATAAAGACGTAGCAAATACTCAATGGTAAAAATGCCAGTAAATCCCCACTCAATCCAATATAGCCATTGTGACCAGCGGGCGTGGACACTTGCGATCGACTCCAGCATCAATGCCACCATTGATGCCAAAATCATGACGATCAATGCCAGATCAAACACCTTACCGTGCTTGGTTTCCGTACCAAAAATTGTGGTATATAAGTAATGCTGCAATCGGCTTTGTGGTTTGTTCATGGGCTTTCCTTGCTCGAAAAACATGATGATTGAGCTGAAAAACCGACACTGCAACACATAACATGGCTACAAAGCTCAACGTGCCGGTTTTTGATATTTGTTTACCGTGTAGCCTAAGGCCAATCTGCGACAGGGTCAGTTAAGGCCTGGAAACAAAGCCCGCATGCCAGAGGCAATAAACTCGATCCCGAGAGAGCCGAGAATCAGACCCATGATTCGAGTGATCACGTTAATACCGGTTTGTCCCAAGAATTTTACCACCGCAGGTCCCACTTTAAATAAGCCCCAAATGCCAGCGGCGAAGATCACCAGGGTTGAAATAAGCGTGACCGTACTCCATGTATCAGGGTATTGGGAGCCGTAAACAATGGTCGAACTGATCGCGCCGGGGCCCGCAAGCAACGGCATGGCAAGCGGCACCACGCCCACTTGCTCACGACTGATGGTTTCTGACTGCTCCTGCTTGTTTTGTTTACCTTCTCCTAACTTACCGTTCATCATCGTAAAAGCGATACTGAGCAGTAGCATGCCACCGGCGACACGGAAAGAGTCTAAAGAAATACTGAACAAGTCGAGCAACATCTGACCGGCAAGCAAGGACACAATCAAGATAATCGCCACCGCAATCGCTGCGGTATACGCAGTGCGGTTTCGTTCTTGCTTGTCAAGATGCACGGTAAGGGTCACAAAAACGGGCATGATACCGATAGGGTTCACGGCGGCAAAAAGCCCGACAAAAAACTGTACAAAAATCATGGTGTCAAAAACGGCCATGGCGAATCTCGTGATGCTGTGAGGAAGTCCAGTTTCTCTCGGGTTAAAAGGTGGGGCCAGTATAGCGACCTCAGCTTAAAAACCAACCGCTTAACCTTGCATTTTCTGCAAGTCTTGATTGCGGTTTTAGTGAAGTCATGGGAGGGAGCAAAAAAGTCCCCAAATGAGTGAGCAAGTTTGTTAGCGCAAACTATACTGAGCCACTAAACGGTTTTTACTCACTAGAGGAAAAAGAGTCACATTGGTGGGCTTACAAGAATAAAAGAAACAGCTTTATGGTAGACACTCACTTTTTGTTGAAAAAATAATACAAAATCACCGCTTTTGTTGGCCTCGCATGTAAAGGTCGTGTTACTTTGGTGAAAATATTGGACACGTGGCCTGTGTGCTACATGATGAATAAACCCAATGTTCATGGGGGTTAAGCAATAAATTCGTTGTGATTGATTTGATAACAAATGATCGAGATCAAGTTGCTATCGCTGTGAAAACTTATACTCAGTTTTGAAAGTTATTTACTAAATGCGATGCCGTTAGGGTGAAGAAATCTCGGTTAGAGGGGTCAAACGCCAGGCAGCCATCAAAAACCCAACCAAGCGGGTAGGCTGGTGGTCGCAAGCAGTTACTAAATGATTTTCAAATATGAACCAGGAGACAACTATGCCTGTTACTAATATTGCCGAACTCAACGCGATGGTTGAGCGTGTCAAAAAGGCACAACAAGAATTTGCTACCTATTCACAGGAGCAAGTAGACAAGATCTTCCGTGCTGCATCTCTGGCGGCAAACAACGCGCGTATCCCGCTGGCTAAACAAGCCGTCGAAGAGTCAGGCATGGGTATCCTCGAAGACAAGGTTATCAAAAACCACTTCGCGTCTGAGTTCATCTACAACAAATACAAAGACGATAAAACCTGCGGCATTTTGGAAGAGAATGACGAATTCGGCACCATGACCATTGCCGAACCAGTGGGTCTTATCTGCGGTATCGTTCCAACCACGAACCCAACGTCGACAGCGATCTTCAAATCTCTGATCTCACTGAAAACCCGTAACGGCATCATCTTCTCGCCACACCCACGTGCGAAAAACTCCACCAATGATGCCGCAAAACTGGTTCTCGACGCCGCGGTTGCCGCCGGTGCGCCTAAAGACATTATTGGCTGGATTGATCAACCGTCTGTTGAGCTTTCTAACGCACTGATGAAGCACGATGACATCAACCTGATTCTGGCCACGGGTGGCCCAGGCATGGTGAAAGCGGCATACTCATCTGGTAAACCAGCTATCGGCGTGGGTGCGGGTAACGTACCTGTCGTGATTGACGAGACTGCAGACATTAAGCGTGCTGTAGCTTCTGTACTCATGTCTAAAACCTTCGATAACGGCGTGGTATGTGCGTCAGAGCAAGCGGTTATCGTGATGGACGAAGTGTATGACGAAGTCAAAGAACGCTTCGCCTCTCACAAAGGCCATGTATTGAGTAAAACCGACGCCGACAAAGTGCGTAAAGTGTTGCTCATTAACGGCAACCTGAACGCAGATATCGTCGGTCAATCAGCAACAAAAATTGCCGATATGGCAGGCGTAAGCGTCCCATCAGACACAAAAATTCTGATTGGTGAAGGCCTGGAAATCAGCATTGAAGAAGAATTTGCACACGAGAAACTCTCACCAACCTTGGGTATGTTCCGTGCCAAAAACTTCGAGCACGCCGTCGACATGGCTTGCAAAATGGTAGAAATGGGCGGTATCGGTCACACATCAGGCCTGTATACCAACCAAGATGTCAACCAAGACCGCATTAAGTATTTCGGTGACCGCCTGAAAACAGCACGTATTCTGGTGAACATTCCAACGACGCACGGTGGTATCGGTGATTTGTACAACTTTAACGTTGCACCGTCACTCACACTGGGTTGTGGATCATGGGGTGGTAACTCAATTTCTGAGAACGTTGGGCCTAAACACCTGATGAACAAGAAAACTGTTGCGAAGCGAGCTGAGAATATGCTGTGGCACAAACTACCAAAATCTATCTACTTCCGTCGCGGCAGCTTGCCAATCGCACTGGGTGATTTGGAAGACAAGAAACGTGCGATGATCGTGACTGACCGCTTCCTGTTTAACAACGGTTATTCAGAGCAAATTGAGTCACTGCTTAAAGCGCAAGGCATGGATGTAAACACTTTCTTCGAAGTGGAAGCGGATCCAACGCTAAGCGTGGTACGCAAAGGTGCTGAAGCGATGCAAAGCTTCCAGCCTGACGTGATTATCGCTCTTGGTGGTGGTTCACCGATGGACGCAGCGAAAATTATGTGGGTAATGTACGAGCATCCAGAAACCGCGTTCGAAGAGCTCGCAATGCGCTTTATGGATATCCGTAAACGTATCTACAAATTCCCGAAAATGGGTAAAAAAGCCGAATTGGTTTGTGTAACAACCACTTCAGGTACTGGTTCAGAAGTCACGCCGTTTGCGGTTGTGACTGACGACGAAACCGGTGCGAAATACCCACTGGCTGACTACGAGCTGACACCACAAATGGCGATTGTTGATGCCAACCTAGTGATGAACATGCCGAAGTCGCTGACAGCCTTTGGTGGTTACGATGCGATTACTCACGCGATGGAAGCTTACGTGTCTATCCTGTCAAATGAGTACTCGGAAGGGCAAGCGTTGCAAGCACTGAAACTGCTGAAAGACTATCTGCCAGCAAGCTATACGCACGGTGCTAACGACCCAATCGCACGTGAGAAAGTGCACAATGGTGCCACCATTGCCGGTGTCGCGTTTGCCAACGCCTTCTTGGGTGTGTGTCACTCCATGGCGCATAAACTCGGTGCTGAGTTCCACCTGCCGCATGGCCTGGCGAACGCATTATTGATTTCAAACGTGGTACGTTTTAACGCCAATGACAACCCAACCAAGCAAACGGCATTCTCGCAGTACGACCGCCCACAAGCACGTCGTCGCTATGCAGAAATCGCTGACCACTTGGGTCTGGCTCAAGCCGGTGACCGTACCGCACAGAAAATTGAGCGTTTGTTAACCTGGCTTGAAGACATGAAGCTGAAACTAGACATTCCAACCTCTATCCAAGCGGCGGGTGTACCAGAAGCAGACTTCATGGCTAAATTAGACGAGCTGGCGGAAGAAGCGTTTGATGACCAATGTACCGGTGCAAACCCACGCTACCCACTCATCAAAGAGCTGAAAGAAGTGTTGGTTGCGTCTTACTATGGTAAGCCTTACGTTGAAGGTGAAACCTTTGAAGGCACCACGGTTATCAAAAAAAGAGATGACCAACCCGCTGCAGCGCCGACCAAAGCGGCTAAAGCTGACGCAAAAGCGAAAGCTGAGCAAAAGGACCAAAAAGCAGACGCCTAATGTAACCTAGGCAGCCGCTTAACGAAAAAGACCCGCCACCGGCGGGTCTTTTTGATTTTACCCGCGTGATTGCTTAATCTTACGATTGAACACAAGCCCCGGCGCTTATGCCGACCTACGCGATATTCGGGAATTGGAATACAGAGCGCTTCGCTTACGGAATACGGAAAGAGACGAGACGCTTCGCTTCTTGCTCGTTCCCACGCTCCTGCGTGGGAATGCATACAATGACAAAATTTATACATCGATGGTGCAATTAGCGTAGGTGACACAAGCCCCGGCACCATGATGGATAGGTACACATTGCCAACGGGCGCCTGTCACGATCGAGGTTAATCGTTGGCTCCGGTGTCGGATGGCGCGCGGCCCACATCGTGATAATGATTGGCATTGTGCTGGCGCTTATGCCGACCTACGCCTGGTTTATATATCGATGGTGCCATTGGCGACGATTACTCGTTCCCACGCTCCTGCGTGGGAATGCATACAATGACAAAATTGATACATCGGTGGTGCCATTGGCGACGATGACACAAGCCCCAGCACGATGATGAATATGTGTACATTGTGAACGGGCGCCTGTCACGATCGAGGTTAATCGTTGGCCCCGGTGTCGGATGGCGCGCGGCCCACATCGTGATAATGATTGGCATTGTGCTGGCGCTTATACCGACCTTGTATCTCTCCTGGAGTTGAGGTTAGCTACCTCTGTTCCGGTGAGTTTGGTGATGCTGATTCCGACCTTAGCACCTGATGCTGTTATGTAGATCAGCGCCCAGACTCTTTTGTTCTTATACATTGAATGGTATCCAAGCACCTGTTTTCAGTGATGCTGCATGTACAAGGGTAGTGAGAGACCGACCTTGTATCTCTCCTGGAGTTGAGGTTAGCTACCTCTGTTCCGGTGAGTTTGGTGATGCTGATTCCGACCTTAGCACCTGATGCTGTTATGTAGATCAGCGCCCAGACTCTTTTGTTCTTATACATTGAATGGTATCCAAGCACCTGTTTTCAGTGATGCTGCATGTACAAGGGTAGTGAGAGATGCATTATATCGGTATTGATATCAGTAAAGCCAAACTCGATTGTTGTTGGTTACGTGACGCGGAAAAAAACAAATTCAAAACCAAAGTATTTAAGAATAATGCGGCAGACAGCAAGGCCTTAGACATCTGGCTTACAAGTCTGACCAAAGCTGATCCCAGTGAGATTACCGTGTTGATGGAAGCAACCGGTATCTACCATGAAAATCTTGCTCATTATCTTTTTGAGCGCGGCTATCAGATCTGTGTTGTTAACCCAGCCCGAACTAAAGAGTTTGCATCCAGTCTGGGTAATACTCACAAGACGGATGCCAAAGACAGCCAGATATTAGCTCTCTATTGTCACAGAATGCATCCTGAACTCTGGCAGCCGGAACGCCCGGAAATTCGTGAATTAAAAGCACTTCTGGCACGCTTAGAATCGTTGGAGACAGATTTAAACCGCGAGACTAATCGCTTGGAGAAAGCCGAGTTTAACTGTTCTTCAGAGCGTGTCATTGGGTCATTAAACCTGATGATCGAACAGCTTAAAGCGGAGAAAAGGCGACTTGAAGATGATATCGACAACCATATTGGTCGCTACCCACAGTTGAGAAAAGATCGCCAGTTGATGGAAAGCATTCCGGGTGTAGGACCGATAGTCTCCCGTTTAATGCTTAGCGTGCTGCACAGCCGTTCATTCAGAACAGCGGGGCAAGTTGCTGCATTTTTAGGGTTAGTCCCCCGCATACAACAGTCTGGACAATGGAAAGGCCGTAGCCGTCTAAGTAAACAAGGGCCCGCTAATGTCAGAGCAAAGCTGTATATGGCGGCAGTTGTTTGCTTGAGATATAACCCGGATATCCAGGTACAATATCAGCGCCTAATGGAAAACGGTAAAAGTAAAATGCAGGCTTTAGGAGCTGGAATGCGCAAGCTGGTACAGATTTGTTTTGGTGTTGTAAAACATCAAAGCGAATACCACCCGCAAGTGGTTACATAACCCTTTACGGATGGTTCGGAGAGATGGTATCTAC
>NZ_MUFD01000060.1:0-1229 GCF_001995405.1 Salinivibrio sp. AR640
CTACTCGTTTTCACANGGTCACCCCACAAAGGAGGCTCCCACTGCTTGTACGTAGACGGTTTCAGGTTCTATTTCACTCCCCTCACAGGGGTTCTTTTCGCCTTTCCCTCACGGTACTGGTTCACTATCGGTCAGTCAGGAGTATTTAGCCTTGGAGGATGGTCCCCCCATGTTCAGACAAGATATCACGTGTCCCGTCCTACTCGTTTTCACARATATGGCGCCGTCGGTTACGGGGCTATCACCCTTTATTGCCAGGTTTTCCAACCTGTTCACCTAACGCYAAGTCTGCTTAAGGGCTAATCCGGGGTCGCTCGCCGCTACTGCCGGAATCTCAATTGATTTCTTTTCCTTCGGGTACTTAGATGTTTCAGTTCCCCGAGTTCGCCTCTTARCRCTATGTATTCACGCTAAGATACCTGCTTATGCAGGTGGGTTTCCCCATTCGGATATCCCAGATTCAAATGGCTTTTACTGCCTTATCTGGGCTTTTCGCAAGTTAATACGTCCTTCATCGCCTCTGACTGCCAAGGCATCCACCGTCTACGCTTAGTCACTTAACCATACAACCCCAAAAGGTTCACGCTAAGATACCTGCTTATGCAGGTGGGTTTCCCCATTCGGATATCCCAGATTCAAATGGCTTTTACTGCCTTATCTGGGCTTTTCGCAAGTTAATACGTCCTTCATCGCCTCTGACTGCCAAGGCATCCACCGTCTACGCTTAGTCACTTAACCATACAACCCCAAAAGGTCTTGCTTATTTACTTTCACTTTAAAAAGTGAAAACAAACGGTTTAAACAACTARGGTTTTGTTTTTGCCGGACTCAAATAGAAGCTTTGTCGTCATTGATTCAATAAGACAAAGTCCAAGCACACTTGATTGTGTGAGTGACATTTCTGTCACTGATTGAGAACTTTACTGTCATTCTTAAAGAATGACTTGTCAGCTTTCCAGATTGTTAAAGAGCATGTCGTTTGTCATTAGACAAACCACTTTGTAATCACATTCGTGAATGCATTTATAAAGTGGCGTCCCATAGGGGAGTCGAACCCCTGTTACCGCCGTGAAAGGGCGGTGTCCTAGGCCTCTAGACGAATGGGACACGCTGATATGTTTGGGAACATATCCTCTTATAACTTCAACCTATACAATCTGTGTGAACACTCGCAAGAATAGCGTCAGTAAGGAGGTGATCCAGCCCCAGGTTCCCCTAGGGCTACCTTG
>NZ_MUFD01000006.1:0-125788 GCF_001995405.1 Salinivibrio sp. AR640
GAATTATTACTGTAAGAAAGACTCTCAATTTTTTTTGGAAGAAACTGCATCTGTCAAAATAAAAGACTTCAAAAAACGCGGTCAAAGTGCTTACTTTTACGATCTTAAGCGCTTTTTAAATTACTTTCCAGAAAATAATAAATTTAGTTACCATTTCGGTGATGAGACGGAGGTCATTGGATGCCCTTCGATATACAAAGCTAGACCTGTTCATGAGGGAAATAGCAACTCAGTCCTTTTTAAATTAAACAAGAAAAGACACTTCAAGTTTGTTAGCGACAAGTTAAAATATAAAGACAAAAAAAACAAAGCTATTTTTCGTGGAAATGTCACACAACAACATAGAATTGAATTCATGGWAAAAATGTACGGACACCCATTACTAGATGCAGGACAATTAAATTACTCCAAAGAAAGACCTGAGTTCCATAGAGGTTTCACGTCGATGAAGGAGCAATTAAAATATAAATTCATCGTTTGCTTAGAGGGTAACGATGTCGCTTCAAATCTTAAATGGGTTATGTCATCCAATTCTATTGCTATCACACCAAGGATGCGATACGAAACTTGGTTTATGGAAGGCCGTCTCATCCCTGGAGTCCACTATATTGAGGTCCTTGATGATTGGTCAGACTTTCAGGATCAATTAGACTATTACTTAGCACACCCAGATGAAGCAGAAAAAATAATCACCAATGCTAAAAAACATGTAGCCATGTTCAAAGATGAGAACTTTGAGAAAATCATTTGTATAAAGACTCTGGAGAAATACTTTTCCCTTTGCAAAGAGACAAACCTAAAGAAAAAAGAAGTAAGGAATAATTAAGTTGATACAGTCACTAGAAAAAAAATGTGCAATCCTTGTCAAATCAAAAACTTATAGTTTTGTGGTGTTCGTATGCTGTCTCTTATACATTGCTTTGGCGCTTCCCAACTTAGAAATTTATTCGATATTCAAGAACATAATTATATTCGGAAGTATTCCATACATTTATCTTTTATCGAAAGAAGGAAATAAAGATATATTGTATCTTTTTATTGGGTGCTTCACCATTCAGACTTTAAGCTGGATAAACTCACTATACGCGATCCCAAATGCCGCCACCCCTTATCCCGATATGAAGTTACTGGCAAGCTTGTTTCTCTTTTTTCCAATGTCTTTTTTTATCAGAAAAAACAACAATAAACGCATAGTTTTATTCTCTACATTTCTCATTAGCTTTCTCATTACGGTCCTCGTTCACGACTATAATTATAATAGTCTTTCAGCAGCACTCAACGGCGTAAGAGTAGACTTTGGTTTGCATAACGCTCAATATACAAGCATGATGGCTGCAGTGGCTGCTATGGTATCCTCTCTTTTGTTTTTTTTAATCAAGGGACAAAAATATGAGTCTATTATTAGAGTGATATTAGGGATATCATTCGCATTCTGGATGTTTATTTTAATGGCAAGCCAGAGCCGGCAGATTTGGCTTTCACTCACTATTGTTTTATTATCTCTTCCAGTATTATCCATAAAAAAAATCGGAAGAAAGAATGTATTAGGGCTGTATTTAATCCTATTGTCGCTAGGGTTCTTGATAACAAAAACGGAAACTTTTAACGACAGGATGCTTGATACAAAGAACTCTGGAGACTTAGTTGTTGCAAAACGTATAATTGCAGGAGACTGGCAATCTATACCAATGACTAGTTTTGGCATTAGGTTTAACTCTTGGCAGGAGGCTTATTCTTGGATCAAAGAAAACCCTATATTAGGAACTACGAAAGCTGGCGTTAAAGAGCTAATACTAGAGTCCAAAGCCTTCCAGTCAAATCCTAGGACATCAGGATTCGGCCACTTGCACAACTATTATATAGAGACTTTAGTATCGTTTGGAATTGTAGGTATGATTTTTTTGATCTGCTTTTACTTTACGATATTTAAAAATGCTTTTAGTCGAGAAAAAGAGCCATCTTATATTTTCGTATTTTCGTTTTTAATACTATGGTTACTTATAAACAACTTTGAGTCATATAACTCAAAATACTATGGGCTATATATATTCAACCTAGTCCTCTCTTGCTACTATCTACCTCCGGAAGTCGGCAGTAAAAAAGGCAAAAAAAGACAATAAGGTAATAAAATGAAATTCATCAGTAATTATCTAAAAAAAAGAAAGAAAGAAAGAAAAGCATTGCGTTTTTTAGACTTAACGATAGAAGAGTCTGTAAAGAAACAAGAGCTAGAAAAGTTAGCATTATTTTCAAAAAAACCTTTAACAGTAAGAAAAGAAGAGGACTGCGATGATATCGTCGTGAGCCTCACCACTTACTCAAAAAGAATTCACGATATACATTTAGTCATTGAATCACTTGGCAAGCAAACATTAAAAGCAAATAGACTTGTCCTTTGGCTGGACGAGGATGAGTTTTCTCTACAAAGCATCCCACAGCTACTTAAAAATCAAATAAAAAGAGGGCTAGAGGTCAGATTCTATCGTAACATTAGATCATATAAAAAAATCATTCCTGCACTTAAAGAGTTCCAATCGAGCAAAATAATCACTGTAGATGATGATTTCTTATACCCTGTTGACTTAATCGAAATTTTAAATAACGAGGAAAAAAAGTATAAAGACTGTATCATTGGCATGCGAGCTCACACAATAAAAACCAATAAAAAAAAGATACTCCCTTATAAAAAATGGACTTTTGAGTCTTCATCCTCAGACTTTAATGAGCTAACTTTTTTAACGACAGGCGCAGGCACACTTTTCCCAAAAAATATTCCTCGACATCATTTCTGCCTTGAAGATGAATTCATGGCACTTTGTCCATTCGCAGATGATGTTTGGATTAATCTAATCTCTATCAAGTTCGGGATAAGAAGGAAAAGAGTTGACGACAAAAGAAGTTTCAGAAAAAGATTTATCCCCTTGCAGAACAATCAGGATATAGGTTTAAATATAGAAAATGTTCATAATAATAAAAATGATAAACAAATTCAGAATGTCATAGCAAAGTTCAACATCACCTTTTAATAATAGGCGCACTTTAAATGTGCGCCTATTACATGGGGAGTGTTCAGAATCGATTCTTTAATCTATATACCGCCTTAAGCTCCTGGTAATTATTCTCAAGAACAACGCTTACGTCCAATTTACAAGCCACTTCTCTACACTTTTTACTAACAGAGGTATTTCTTTTTTTATAAGCCCAAAACTCCATTTCACGCGACAAGTCCTCCTCTTTTACGTCATGGCTTATTACACTTGAAACTTCAGGTGTAATAACTTCTTTCGCTCCACAGTTATCAGTTGTTATAGCAGGCGTCCCACATGATAGGGACTCGATAACTGTAAAACCAAAGGGTTCATACAGTGTTGGTAGTACGTAACAATCTGCAATAGAAAAATACAGCTCAGGCCTCATGTCCTCACCTATAAACGTACACTTACTATCCACACCTAATTTTTTTGCAAGTTCAATATATCTTATTTCATTTGAATCTCGGCCAACAATGAGTAAGTGTGCGTCAATAGTCATCATGGAGAGGGCAACAAGAGCTTTTCTTAGCCCTTTGCGCTCATACCCTGTCCCTAGAAAAAGAAAAACCGGATTTTCGAAATTAACACCAAGATTATTTTTAAGATAGTCAGATTGATTTTTTACTCTTCTTGCATCGAAATGGTAAGTATCGACAAAATTATGTATAACTGAAATTTTATCATCTGGCACATTATGGCAGTATTGAACCTCTCGAGAACTTTTGTATGAATTGCAGATAACACGATAGTAATTGCCAGGCTTCATTGCTTTTCGCTCAATAAAGTAAGTCACCCAATCTTTTAATCGCATGCGCTGATTAAGAGACTGTGACATATAATAACTAGTTCCCGCACCGATTCTAAGTACATCGTGAGTCCAAGCATGTGCTAATCCATATACAATATCGTAATCTTCGTCTTTTACATGTTTCTCAACGGCTCTTGCAAACTGCCACAAACGATGACTCTTTCCTAAACTAAAGCCTCTTAATTTAACAAACTTAACACTGGGATGAGGAGGTTTATCTGCATGACTTCGACATATTATACTAACATCCTCCCCATTTTTAGCTAGATAAGCTGCCATTTTATTTAAGTAAAGCTCAACGCCACCACTGTAGGCATGCCGAAGGTGTACCAGTGCAATCTTCATAAATCAACCATATCTTTCGTATAATAAAATAACATTTTCAAAAAGAGCTAGCGCCATACTCCAAGAGAAAGAAACTATGAATTTGTCTTACTCTTTAGAAACCGAAAAAAAAGCTTTATACTTAGAAAAAAACCTAAGCCAGAACAAGTAATTAAGCGCATCGAAACACTATCACTAAAAGCCTTATTTTTAATTGAAAACCTTATTAACCGGTATTTCATTTTTTTATCTAAAGATAAAAACTTACTCCCGAGCTTTTTCACTTCATATTCATCACAAATAAATTCAAAGTGCAACAACCTAGCTTTTATAGCGCTTTCTTTTTGTTTTTCTTGATAAACGCGACTTACCTGATGATCAGAAACTCTATACATCAATAAAACTTCCTCTATATTTCCTATTAAACCAACCTTAGAAATGTCTGACCATAACTTAACGTCTTCTGCATGTGGGTACTTATCATCATAAATAACTCCATAATCAGAAAAAACAGACCTACGAATAATTGCTGACGGGTGAATAATTGGAGTCTTATCTAAAGAAGAAAACAACAGATCCACATGCGAAACACTTTTACTAATTAATCTCTCTTCATCACCAAAACATTGAGCTGCTGTTCCACTGGCTAGGATGTCTGGATTAGAAACCATGAAGTCGACTTGTTTAGATATACGTTCTGGGAATGCTATATCATCAGCATCCATCCTAACGATAAAATATCCCCGGGCCAATGAAATAGCTTCGTTAAGCGTATAGACAAGACCTTTGTTGCTTCTGGATACTATTCTAATCCTTCTATCAGTTTCTTTGAAACGTTCAAGAATACTTAACGATTCATCTTGAGAACCATCGTTAATTGCGATAATTTCTATATTCACATATGTTTGTATAACTAAACTATTTAAGCATTTTTCAAGAGTCTCTTGTGCATTATAAATAGGTAATACCACACTTACCTTGTGAATCTGTTTAGCACTTTTCATTCAATCACGTCTCGTAAAGTTAATCTAGATTAATGATATCACACTGTGACCTCGCACCTAATCACTTTGTACTTTCTGTTAGTTATACCAGGACCTAATATACGGTAATCTTTCATCGTAGTTTGTTGGATTTAAATCTCAACCTTTCTCATCTTTATGTAATTAGAGCTTTACACTTTGGATGTAAACATAAAGTAGAAAGGATTCATTAAAACAATGAGATATTTTTCATCTACAAATTCCAATATAGTAGCTATCATAGTTACTTTAGAACAATAGGAATTTCCCTGTGCGCTGGTTATACACATTATTACTCACGCTTGCTGCCCCTTTTTTGCTTGTCGGGCTTTATCGTAAACGGCCCGGTAAGCCGGCGGTGGGGGAGCGCTGGCAAGAGCACTTTGGTCGCACACCCAACGTTGAGGGGGCGCCGATTTGGTTGCATGCGGTTTCCGTAGGGGAAGTCCTCGCCGCCAAACCGGTGATCAGTGCACTGCAACAAGCTTATCCCGATGTTCCTATCCTCATCACCACCACTACAGCCACTGGGGCCGAGCAGGCAATGCGCATCAAAGGTGTGAACCATCGCTATATGCCTGTCGATTTTCCGTTTGCGATTCGTGGTTTTTTACGTGCAGTCTCTCCAAGGCTATGCGTGATCATGGAGACCGAGCTTTGGCCCAATACTTTGCATCATGTCGGTCGTGCCGGTGTTCCCATTACGATCATTAATGCGAGGCTTTCTGAAAAAGCATGCCACCATTATCAAAAAATTGCGCCGCTCTTTCGTGCCATGAGTCAGCATATCGATCTCATACTGTGTCAGCATACCACTGATAAAGCACGTTTTGCCGCACTGGGGGTTCCCGCAGAAAAACTAAGCGCAGTTGGGTCGGTGAAGTTTGATATCAAGGCGGTAAATCCTGATTTAGGCGCTGCGCTTCGTGACGCTCGCGGTGAACGCCCTTGCTGGATAGCGGCCAGCACCCATGCAGGCGAAGATGCCATCATGTTAGCCGCCCACAGTATTTTGCTACGTGATTATCCGGATGCTTTATTGATTATGGTCCCTCGCCACCCTGAGCGCTTTGATGATGTCTCGCAACAAGTCGCGGCTCAGGGCCTCAGTATACAAAGACATACTCAGGGCGAGGCGCTTGCCACGAGTACGCAAGTGTACCTTGGCGATACCATGGGTGAGATGATGATGTATCTCGCCAGTGCAGATGTGGTTGTCATGGCAGGGAGTTTTTTAGGCGCAAAAGTTGGCGGTCATAATCTGTTAGAGCCCGCAGCGCTCAGCAAACCCTTATTAACCGGACCCAGTTACTATAACTTCCAAGTCATTGGTGATGCTTTAATAGACGCAGGCGCACTGCAAGTATGTAACGATAGCCAAGATCTCGCGGCAAAGATTGGCGCTTTTTTTAATGCACCGCCACTGGCAGCGCAAGCAGGAAAAGCCGGTTTGGCGGTGGTCGAAGAAAACCGTGGCGCCGTTGAGCGAACCTTACAAGCACTCATCCCTTGGCTTCGACACTCGCACTGAGTGGCGACTACTTTCGAATATGATTGTAACCTTTTAAGACCGCAGCCCAATCCTCGGGCTGCCAGCGGATTTGGCGCTTCTCTTTTTCTTTTTTAAAAGAGCGGTGCAAGCGTGCTAAGTTGTCTTCTTTCCATTGCTCACCTTCACGCTGTTGGCACTTATCAAAATCAATCAGCCACAGTTTGCCTTTTCTATCACGAAGAATATTATGGATATTCAGATCAGAATGGCACACGCCGGCATCATGTAAACGACGCACCAAGCGGCCAATGGCGTGATAATCGTGAGCTAGCAAGCTGTTTTCGCTTAATATCGCCACCAAGTCACGGGCTCCTGGGACTTTTTCTACCAAGATATCGGCACGATAGGTACGGCCTGTCTTTACCGCACGAGCAGCGACGGGGCGCGGTACAGGGAGCTTTTTCTCGCGCAAATAAGCCAATAAGCGCAACTCCGCACCGCAGCGCGTTTCCTCCCAGCCCGTAAACCAGTATTGGTCTTTCACCAATTTGCCGAACAGGCCGCCGCGATAATAATGCCGCAGTGCCATCTCCATTTTCGGGCCACGGACAAAAAAGGTTATCCCTCGCCCTTTGGCTGAGCCGGTGACGGCAGCCTGTTGGTGCCAAAAATGAATATCAAAATACTGGCGCGGCTCCCCGACCACCAAGGTAGGATCGTACCAGATGCACTCGTTTTCGCGTTGCTCGACTTCTATACTCACGATTTTTCCTGTTTACGCACTGACGCTGGCGCACATCAGTGTACCTTGCTCGCGGTTAGAATCACAGGCAAGGGCACGCAAGAGAGTCAGAACAATGCGCGCAGAACAAGGATTTGATAACCTCTTCCCAATACACGTTTTTAAGGATAAGCCAGTGACACAAAAACAACATACCCGCGTGATTTACCCGGGCACATTTGATCCGATCACCAACGGTCACTTGGATCTGATTGAGCGCGCGGCACGAATGTTTGACGATGTGATTGTGGGCATTGCCGCCAGTCCAAGCAAACAACCGCTTTTTGATCTGAATGAACGCGTCGCCCTGACGCAAACGGTCACCGCGCACTTATCCAATGTCTCCGTGGTTGGGTTCTCAGGATTACTGGTCAACTTTGCCAAACAGTACCAAGCCAACATTTTGGTCCGTGGTTTGCGTGCCGTATCAGACTTTGAGTATGAGTTTCAGTTGGCCAACATGAACCGGCGTTTAATGCCCGAGCTAGAGAGTGTCTTTTTAACCCCGTCGGAGGAACACTCTTTTATCTCTTCCACACTCGTCAAAGAAGTGGCTTTGCACGGGGGAGACACGCGAGAATTTGTTCACCACGAGGTACTCAACGCTCTGAAAGACAAGCTGCAGGCAACGCCTTCATCCTAAAGGCTGGCATTGCGGGCAAAATACCGTTGCCCGCTGTCCAATGACGATACGCTCAAGCACAGCGTCACAAGCCGGACAAGGCTGACCGGATTTACCATAAACACGCAGCGCTTGGGCGAAATAACCGGCTTTACCATCCGCTTGCGTAAAATCTTTAAGCGTGGTTCCTCCTTGAGTGATGGCGGCTGCGAGAACGGTTTTAATTTCGTTCACCAAGCACGCCGCCTCAGTCGCCGAGAGACTGCCCGCGGGTCGCTTAGGGTGAATCCCCGCACAAAATAACGATTCGTTGGCGTAAATATTCCCCACCCCAACCACCACCGCGTTATCCATAATAAAGCTCTTCATCGCCATTTTTTTCCCTGTTGCTTTGGCTAACAGGTAGTCAGGGTCGAAGGCATCGGTTAATGGCTCGGGGCCTAATTTACCCAAAACGGTATGGGGCGTCTCACCGTCTTGCCACAGCCAGGCGCCAAAGCGGCGTGGATCATGATAACGCAGTAAGCGTCCATTACTGAGTGTCACATCGACATGATCGTGCTTCTCGGGCGCCAGTGACGTCGGTAGCACCCGCAAACTGCCTGACATCCCCAAATGGATAATCGCCGCCCCGACATCGGTTTCTAACAACAGATACTTGGCCCGACGTGTAACCCGGCGGATCACCTGCCCTTTAAGTTGTTGTAGCGCATCGGGAATCGGCCAACGTAACTTTGGCTGACGAATGGTAATATCGGTCACCGTTTGCCCTTCGACATACGGTATGATGCCTAAACGGCTCACTTCTACTTCCGGTAATTCTGGCATAGAGATGGCTCTGGATTATCACGATTTAGTTAGCGGGAAAAGATACCGACGATCAACAGACACCGCCAGCCATTGCCCCTGCTCATTTTGCATCAACCAAAATTGGGGCTGCTGATAATAAGTAATACGGATCGGCTCTTTGTCTGGACTCCGGGTCAACTCGAGCGTACGGGGAGCGGTAAGTTGTGGGCGCAGTGACTGTAAGGTTGCTTCATCAACTTGGGTGCCTGCCAACCCTAGCCACCGCTGAGCCAGCTCGGTTGGGCTGATCACTAACGGCTTATCCGTTTGCCAGCCATCCAAGGTACGGGTGAGCGTTAAATGCGCAAAGCGCAGTGATAACACCTCACTGCGTGAGTCCACCAGCGCAATGACGCCTTCAGGCATGGCATTTGATTGGCGCTGATGACGTAAATAATCGGGCAATAGCATTAAGCCAAAAAAAATCACGACTGAAAAAATCAGGATGTTGTTCCACGTCTGCCGTTTTAGCTTCATGTTTTCTCACCCAAGGCCGCTGTACGTATTTATCGCAGTATATACCCAAACACTGACGGATTTTAGTTATAAAAAAACCCAGCCGAAGCTGGGTCTTTTATCAAAGCATCGATCAAATTACTTGATTTTGGCTTCTTTATACATAACGTGCTTGCGAACTACAGGATCAAATTTCTTGATCTCGAATTTGCTAGGCATGTTACGTTTGTTCTTGTCTGTGGTGTAGAAGTGACCAGTACCCGCTGAGGATACTAGACGAATCTTCTCACGAACGCCGCTTTTAGCCATTCTCTAATTCCTCTTATACTTTCTCACCGCGGGCACGCATATCTGTCAATACAGACTCGATGCCTTTTTTGTCGATGATGCGCATACCTTTAGTGGATAGGCGCAGTTTAACGAAGCGTTTTTCGCCTTCTACCCAGAAACGATGAGTTTGCAGGTTCGGCAGAAAACGACGCTTGGTGGCGTTCTTAGCGTGAGAGCGGTTGTTACCAACTACAGGACGCTTGCCAGTTACTTGGCATACTCGTGACATGAAAGTCTCTCCAAAATCGTTTCGGCTCGATATCAACCTTGTCCGCCAGTCCTGCAACGTTAAGGTCAGGTCGAAGGTCAAGGCTATCAAAGGTGGCGCATTATACTAACTGAATTCACATTGCTCAAGTCCCGAGCAGATCCTTTTATGCGCTTTTTGATCGTTTTTTTCGCCAAAGGCGATCCTTAGGAGGATAACAACCAACCTCGTTCAGCGAACGATACCACATCTCCGTCCCCGACCACCAGATGATCTAACACGCGTACATCCACTAATGACAAGGCATTGGCGATTTTATCAGTGATATGTCGGTCCGCTTGGCTCGGTTCAGCGACCCCAGAAGGATGATTATGTGCCAAAATTAACGCAGCGGCATGAAGCTCTAATGCACGGCGAACAATTTCTCGCGGATAAACACTGGCGGCATTGTGGGTCCCTTCAAATAATTGCTCATCGGCAATCACTCGGTGTTGGTTATCGAGAAATAACACATAGAAGGCTTCACGTGGCCGATCGCGCAGTAACGTCGAGAGGTAACGCCGAGTATGATCGGGGCTGGTCAGGGCATCCGTTTTACTTAACGTCTCTTTTAAATAACGACGGCTGAGCTCCAGTACCGCTTGCAGTTGCGCGTATTTCGCACTGCCTAACCCCTTACGCTGACAAAACGCCGTTTGATCGGCTCCCATCAGCGCACGCAACGAACCAAAGTCCGTTAATAGATGATCAGCCAGCGCAACCGCACTCATCCCTGTGACACCGGTGCGTAAAAATATCGCCAGTAACTCAGCATCCGATAAACTGTCCGCCCCACGTGCTAATAGACGCTCCCTTGGACGACAATCCAAGGGCAAAGTTTTTAAGCTCATTATTATCCCTCTTTGATTTTGTCGCCAGTTAAGACACGCGAGGGATCTCGCACAATCCTTTTCGAGCGGAACTGCGGCTCGCTCGCGATTTTCCCTTGATAAGCACTCAAGGGTTTCAACCGCTCAGTGCTTAGATCGCATTCTACTTGGCTCACATCCCACGCGCTTTCCTTTGCGCTAACACACTTTTTGCACGGCGGATTATGGTATGGTTTCGCCATTCAAGCACAAACACACAGAGCATTATGGCCAATTCTTCAACACAGCCAGCCCAAACGCTGGCAGGTAAACGTATTCTGCTTGGCATGGGCGGTGGAATTGCCGCCTATAAGTGTGCCGATTTGACCCGTCGCCTGATCGAGCGTGGTGCCACTGTCAAAGTGGTAATGACACGCGCCGCTAAAGAATTTATCACACCGTTAACCCTGCAAGCGGTCTCAGGCCATCCGGTATCTGATAGCTTGCTCGATCCAGCTGCTGAGGCCTCAATGGGGCATATCGAGTTAGCGAAATGGGCAGATTTAGTATTGATTGCCCCCGCTACCGCCGATTTAATTGCCCGTATTCACGCTGGGATGGGGAATGATTTGCTCACCACGGTGTGCTTGGCCACCGATGCACCGATTGCGATTGCCCCGGCGATGAACCAGCAAATGTATCGCGCTCACGCTACCCAAGCGAATATACAGGTCCTACGCACGCGCGGTTGCCTTATTTGGGGGCCGGACAGCGGTGCCCAAGCCTGTGGCGATGTGGGGCCAGGCCGTATGCTTGAGCCACTGGCCTTAGTGGCAGAGTGTGAACACTGGGCCGGCCCAAAACCGCTCACCAATAAACGGGTAATGATTACCGCCGGGCCAACCCGAGAAGCCCTGGATCCGGTTCGCTATTTGTCGAATCACAGCTCTGGAAAAATGGGCTATGCCTTGGCCGAGGCCGCCGCCAGTTTAGGAGCCGAGGTAACCTTGATTTCCGGTCCGGTTGCATTAAGCACGCCCACCGGTGTCACGCGCGTGGATGTCACCACAGCCCAACAAATGCATGATGCTGTGCATGCCTCTATCACCGAGCACGATATCTTTATCGGCTGTGCCGCGGTCGCTGACTACCGTCCACAAACGATGGCCGAGCAGAAGATGAAAAAGCAGGCAGATAAAGACACGATGACCGTTACCATGGTGAAAAACCCCGATATTATTGCCTCGGTCGCCAACTTAATCCAGCATCGTCCATTTACGGTCGGTTTTGCCGCCGAAACCCAGGATGTTGCAGCCTACGCACGTGATAAACTCACCCGCAAAAAGCTCGATATGATTTGCGCAAATGATGTGTCTCACGCCGATCAAGGCTTTAACAGTGATCATAATGCCCTGCACCTATTCTGGTCTGACGGTGACAAAGCGCTCCCCCTTGCGGATAAACCGACGTTAGCGCGTAGCGTAATAGCACACATTCACACGCGCTATTTGCAACGGTCGATAAAAGAATAAGGGAGAAGCCCAGCACCCCGGAGGCCTTAGCTCCGGGGTGAAAAACAAGTTCAAAAGCGTGCGCCATGGCCACGCTTTTTGCTTTTAATACAGAGACCTCGTCGCTAAGATAAGAGGAAAGCGTCACACTCGGCGGCACCTCTCCATGATGCCTCCTTTAAACGTCGCCAGTGTGATAGATAAAAAGACAAAGGAATCGCATCCATGGCAGCCCCGAAAAAAAGTAATCGCCGCGAAGAGATCCTCCAAGCGCTTGCGCAGATGCTGGAGTCAACCCAAGGCAGCCAGCGCATCACCACCGCCAAGCTCGCCGAGCAAGTCGGGGTGTCAGAGGCCGCGCTTTATCGTCATTTTCCCAGTAAAGCACGTATGTTTGAGGGCTTGATTGAATTTATCGAAGACTCGCTCTTATCCCGCATCAACCTCATCATTGAAGAAGAAAAGGACACCTTGGTTCGTCTCAAGTTGATTCTGCAATTATTGCTGGTGTTTGGTGAACGTAACCCAGGGCTGACACGCATCATGACAGGCCATGCGCTAATGTTTGAGCAAGACAGGCTACAAGCGCGCATCAACCAGCTTTTCGAGCGCGTTGAAGCACAGCTCAAGCAAGTATTACGTGAGCGTCGCTTGCGCGAAGGAAAGGGCTTTCCTTTAGATGAAGCCGTGCTTGCCAGTCAGCTTATTAGCCAAGTGGAAGGCGGCTTTTGTCGTTACGTGCGCTCATCGTTTAAGCAGCTGCCAACCGCGAATTTTGAACAATACTGGCAACTGCTGACCAATCAATTGCAATGAGCGGTGTTGGCTGCAACGCAAATGGGCGCAATGCAATGGGCGCAATGCAATCGGCGTCGTTCAACGAGCGCAATGCAACTGGCTACATCTATAACGCTAGCCAGCTGCATGCACGTTGCTTAAATGCCGTAGTTCGCTTGGTACCCTTTCACCGCGGCTAACTGCGCCGGATCCGCTTGGCTTTGTTCTAAGTAAGCGACTAAATCAGACAAACTAATGATAGAGACGACTTGGCAACCAAAGTCACGCTCCACTTCTTGGATCGCCGATAACTCACCTTGGCCGCGCTCTTGGCGATCAATTGCCACCAAGACACCCGCCAGTTGTGCGCCTTGCGCCTGAATCAGTTTCATGGACTCGCGAATCGCGGTGCCGGCGGTAATCACATCGTCCACTAACATTACTCGACCTGCGAGTGCACTGCCTACCAAGTTGCCACCTTCGCCGTGGTCTTTAGCCTCTTTGCGGTTAAAACAATATGGCGTATCCACATCATGATGCGCCGCGAGCGCCACCGCTGTGGTGGTCGCAATGGGGATCCCTTTATACGCCGGGCCAAACAGCACATCATAATCTATGCCTGCATCCATCAACGCCGCGGCATAAAATTCACCCAGTTTTGCCAAATCGCGCCCGGTATTAAACAACCCCGCATTAAAAAAGTACGGGCTCTTACGCCCCGACTTCAGGGTAAACTCGCCAAACTTCAAAACCTGCCGCTCAAGGGCAAACTCAATAAACTGGCGCTGATAGGCTTTCATGCAGTCCTCTCTTGCTGTCTGTGATTATTATCGGGCGTTCGCGACGCGCGCCCATCTCAGGTTAATAGATAAAAAAATAGCCCCCGAGATGGGAGCCATTGCAATAGGATTATTCGGCCAGGGCCGATTTTTGCGCGACGACAATGTCATCAATGCCCTTACTGGCCAGTGCCAACATGGCATTGAGCTCATCGGGAGTAAACGGCTCAGCTTCTGCCGTGCCTTGCACCTCAATCATGCGGCCATCTTCGAGCATCACCACATTCATGTCGGTATCTGCCGCTGAGTCTTCCACATACTCGAGATCGCAAATCGGCGTTTGTTGATAAATGCCCACCGACACCGCAGCCACGTGGCCACGCATTGGATTCGCAGCAAGCTTGCCGTTACGTACTAACGCATTAAGCGCGTCCGCCAGTGCCACACTCGCCCCCGAAATGGACGCCGTGCGTGTGCCGCCGTCGGCTTGAATTACATCACAGTCAACCGTAATGGTGCGCTCACCCAATGCTTTTAAATCGACCGCGGCGCGCAAACTGCGGCCAATCAAACGTTGGATTTCTACCGTGCGGCCACCCTGCTTACCGTTTGACGCTTCACGACGGTTACGGGTGTGGGTCGCACGTGGCAACATGCCATACTCGGCGGTCACCCAACCTTGGCCCTTGCCTTTCAAAAAGCGTGGCACGCCCTCTTCGATCGTGGCATTACAAATCACCTTGGTATCACCAAAGCATACCAACACAGAGCCTTCTGCGTGGGCCGTAAAACCGCGGGTAAAGCTAACGGGACGAATTTGGTCGAGTGCTCTTCCACTTGGGCGCATGCAAGTTACCTTCATTGACTGAAAAATGTGATGGCGATTATACGTGTTTATCCGCTCGCTTGCGATCCCTGTCCGCCTTGCCGTTCAAGACAGCTGACGCAAGAAGAGCAGATGCGTATACTCTTCATTATTCACTCTTATCACACAAAAGCAGGTACACATGATCCACAGTATGACCGCCTACGCGCGACAAGAACTCAAGGGCGATTGGGGCAACGCGGTTTGGGAAATCCGCTCCGTCAACCAGCGCTACCTTGAAACCTATATCCGCATGCCTGAGCAGTTACGTAGCCTCGAGCCTGTGGTGCGCGAGCGTTTCCGTAAGCGCCTCGCCCGCGGCAAAGTGGAATGTAACCTGCGTTTTGATTCATCCCAAGCCAGCCAAGACAAACTCACCATCAATGAAGATCTTGCCAAACAAGTGATTGATGCGGCGAAATGGGTTAAAGACACTGCGGGCGAAGGCAATATTAACCCGTTTCAAGTCTTAAACTGGCCAGGGGTGATGGAAGCGCCGGAGCAAGACACCGATACCCTTCACCGTGCCCTACTGGACGGGCTTAATGAAGCGCTCGATGCTTTTGTGGCGGCCCGGGCCAGCGAAGGCGACAACATGAAAGTGCTGATTGAGCAGCGATTGGATGCGATTAGCGCTGAAGTGATCAAAGTGCGCGAAAAAATGCCCACCGTGATTGAGTGGCAGCGTGAGCGTTTGACCACGCGTTTGGAAGAAGCCAAAGTGGAGCTCGACCCGGCCCGCGTTGAGCAAGAAATGGTGATGCTGGCACAAAAAGTCGATGTGGCCGAAGAGTTAGACCGCCTCGACTCACACGTTTCAGAAGCGCGCAAAATCCTCAAAAAAGGCGGCGCCTGCGGCCGACGCTTGGACTTTATGATGCAAGAGTTCAACCGCGAAGCCAACACCCTGGCCTCCAAATCGATCAGCACCGAGATCACCGCCTCCGGCGTCGAGCTCAAAGTGCTCATCGAGCAAATGCGCGAACAAATTCAGAATATAGAGTAATCACTAAATCATCGTTTGAGTGTGGTTCAGGCAAAGCCCATTTTAAGAATGGGCTTTGTTGTTTCTTGAGAGCTGCCATGCTCGTCGCTACGAGTGACATCTCTAATACAGCTATTTGCCTTTTTTGAGCGCAGCCTTGAGCGCAGCAATGTTGACCTTTTCGCCCTCAGCCTCTTTTAAACGACGGCGTTGTTCTGCGAAATGTTCAAACTCCAATTTCGCCTTATCATCGGCTGCTTTTTTGGATATTTTTCCAGCGCCGCTTAGAACCTCTCGGTCGTTAAAACTTAAGAACTGATCCAGTTTATCCGCCCAATCTTGCAAGAAAACCTGTTTTCGGCGAAGAGCTTGGTCTTCAGCAAAGTCAAGCCACATATTAACAATACGATTCAGTTCCTTGATTTCGTTCTCACGCAGATAGTTTTTGGCAACGGTCACGTCTGTCCTGCGTACTTCGTCACCTTTATAACTGGTTAACCCCATGTCTGGTTTGCTGGCATCCACACGGCTAGCGATAAGCTCAGCAGCGGTCATATGCGTACAAGCATAATGCAGTTTATTCTGAATGATTTGAAAAAAACGATTAGTCTCCTGATTGGATGGCTCATAGTCCGCCGCCATTGTGAAGATCTCTTTCACCCTCAGATAAACTCGTCGTTCGCTGGCTCTAATGTCGCGAATGCGTTCCAGCATCTCATCAAAATAGTCTGGAACAGCAGACGACCCAACAGGCGGATTTTTTAAGCGCTCGTCATCCATTACGAAGCCTTTAATGAGGTATTCTTGGAGCGTTTGCGTAGCCCATTGGCGAAATTGAGTACCACGTTGTGAGCGAACTCGATAGCCCACCGCGATAACTAAGGGCAGGCTGAAATATTGTACATTGTATGATTTCCCGTCCGAAGCAGTTGTTCGGTATAACCGAACAACTGCATTTTCGTCCAATTCACCTTCAGTAAAGATATTTTTTATATGTTCACTGATAGTTGCTTTGGCTTTCCCGTACAACTCACCAATCATGGCTTGAGATAACCACAATGTATCGGATTCAAAACGGCACTCAACACGAGTTTGACCGTCTGCACTAGTGAAGAAAACAAACTCTCCTTGTGGAGCTTGAGGGATATGCTCTGTCATTCATTTCACCTTCTGCATCATTGATAGAACACGCTTATTCAAACCACTGCTTATTGGTAGACTTTTTCGACCTCAGCAAACGTAGTCACACTCTCTAGACGAGTTAGGGTTGTAAGTTTCATCGAATTTTTCATTGGGCGATGTAGCACGTTGGTCACCCAATGCCACTGCCATCTCGACTAGCCTACTGCCAACTTCGCCGCTTGCTGCCACATAAAGTTTGGCATCGGAGTGGCTAGCTCCCACGTAATATCCATCGGCTGAGAGCCGGTGTGTGAGATATAATTCACTTCGCCAAAGTTCACAAACCCCATGGTACGCCCGTACTCATCTTTAGTTTGCTCACGTACAAACAAAAACAGGCGCTTCCCTATCTTTTGATGTTGAATGTAATCTTTGCCGCGGCCTTTATCAGGGCGCGAGCTGTTTTGCGACTGCCAGTGAAAGCGTGACGCGTTAATCGCATAATCGTGATACATGGTCGTCGGGGAAAATTGCTTTTCATTTTTATCCAAGGTGACAAATAACAGTTCGATGTTTTGATCTTTAAGCGCATAGAGCCCCTCTCGTGCAGGCGGCTGCCGCTCCAACGTGGTAGCGCCAAACCCAACTAGAATTTGCTCACGCGCATATCGAGCATGAAGTCGCAATGGCACATCAGGCAAATCGTCCATCCTTAACTGCTCGTGCTTGGTTTGTGACAGTTTCCAGTCCACCACGTCCATTAATTCTGCTTTGATGCCCAGCCGCCTTAACGCGGCAAAGCTTTGCATAATGGATGAAAAGCCAAGAGCTGGCCCTGTTTGTTGCCAAACATCATAATGGCACATGAGTCGATGCCGTTCGCTACCCGTATCAGGCGCAAAGTCTGTTTGGCAAAGCTGCTTTAAAAACTGTAGATACGCATGATCATCCGTGGTTAAAATCCGCTGAAAAATCGCTTTCTTGATTGTTTTAAGTTCACTTTCATCAACAGAAGCATCATTGATCTGTAGATCTGCTTTGAACACCAGTTCTGACCAACAGCTTCGCTTGTATAGTTCGTTTAAATCAATATGCGGATACAAGTTTAGGAAGTTCGCTAGCGTCAGCGGCAGATGGGTGTGCTGAGGATATTGACGAACCATTGCCACTAAGCGTCTTAGCGTTAGCGACGCTTTGCGAATGTTATCCAAGACCATTTCTAGCGTGCGCTTAGTAAGCTCAATACGACAGCCCAAAGGCGCATGGGGGAAGCCTTGTTCAATCTCATGGTTAATCGCTCGAGCGCTCTTGCCCACCAGCGCCCGAAACTTATTTGCAAAGTCATACTCGGGACGCGAATGACCGACAAAGTCGAGGACAGTGCAGCACTCTTTGCCCTCGGCTAACCGTAAACCGCGGCCTAGCTGCTGAAGGAAAATGGTTAAACTCTCGGTGGGACGCAGAAACAATAAGGTATCGACTTCAGGAATATCGACCCCCTCGTTGAAAATATCAACCACACAAAGCACATTGATCTCATCGGCGCGCAGCGATTGCTGCTTTCGCTGGCGTTCATGCCGATTGTCGCTGGTCAACACATCCGCCTTAAGCCCTTGCAGTGAAAACTGTTGAGCCATGTATTGAGCGTGTTCTTTACTCACACAAAAAGCGAGTGCTTTCATACGGCTAAGATCCGTGATGATCTCGTTCATGCTGAGTAATATCTTATCCACCCGGGCTTGGTTGGAGGTATAGAGGTTAGTCAGCTGTGCAATATCATAGCGGCCACGCTGCCAAGGAATGGTCCTCAGATCGGTATCATCATCAATACCAAAATATTGGAATGGGCAAAGATGACGACGATTAATCGCCTCTGGTAACCGAATCTCAGCCGCAATAACGCCACCAAAATCCGCGAGAATATCGCCGCCATCGTGACGCTCAGGTGTCGCCGTCAGGCCCAGTAGTATTGACGGTGAAAAGTGGTGCAAAACCGCTCGATAACTGCTCGCGGCAATATGATGCACCTCATCAATCACAATGTAGTCATAGTAATCGGCCGTCAAGTTGAGCGTATCGAGCTGGTTGTTCAATGTTTGAATCGAGACAAACAACTGGCGGTAATGATCTGGCGTGTGACCACCGACCCACAGCTCGCCAAAGGTGCTGTTACGTAATACCCCTCGATAGGCCGCACGCGCTTGCTTAAGGATTTCTTCACGATGGGCCACAAATAAAAAGTTGGCATCAGGATGGATTTTCAAAAAACGGGCGAAATCAAACGCAGAAATCAGTGTCTTACCTGTCCCTGTTGCCGCCACCACGAGATTACGAAAACGCTGATGCGTATGACGCTCAACCGTCAGCTGCTCCAGAATTTCATGTTGGTGTGGGAAAGGAGAGAGATCGAAGAAAAACGTAGTACCATCTTCTTCGCCACCACGCTGCTGCCGAAGGGCTTGATTCAGTTTTTCGGTACTTTTTACATCTCCGTCAAATCGTTCAAATTCATTCGAGGCCCAATATGTTTCAAAAGTGCTGAGTGATTTATTGATAATATGGGGGATTTCTTGCGAGGTGATTTTAAGGTTCCACTCCAACCCATTCGTCAGTGCAGAATGAGAGAGGTTTGACGATCCGATATAACCGGTGTGATAGCCGGTCTCGCGTAAAAACAAATAGCTTTTTGCGTGAAGACGCTCGCGCTCAGTGTTGTAGCTTAACTTCACCTCGGTATTGGGTAGACTGGCTAAATACTCCACCGCTTTCGCGTCTGTCGCGCCCATGTATGACGTAGTGATGACCTTTAACTCGCGACCACTGCGGGTAAATTCTTCCAGCTCTTTACGAAAAATTCTTATCCCCGCCCACTTGATGAATGATACCAACCAATAGATTTTGTCTGCGGATAAAATCTCTCTTTTCAGCTCTGACTCCAATGAAAGGCCCGCATTACTGCCACAAAAAAGCTCACTTTGCGTTAAGCCGGTGAGTGGGAAAACATCTTGCACATAACGCGCTAAATCAGATGCTATCGGGTTTTCAAACTCATAAAGGGCCGTCAGGATTTTCCCCTGACTCGCGAGCAGGTTATCGTCGATAATGTCTTTATCGTGGATCTGGGTTTTCAGCCACAGCAAGAATTGGTTAGATAGTGTGATTTGCTGCGCTAGGCGATCGTCACTGGCAGGCACGGCGTCGAGCACATGGTGCAAAACATGCGATAAAAAGCGAGACAACCAAACTGACGCCTCGTTGCTGGTAAGCGTCCGCTCGCCAACATAGAATCGCTCTCGATCAATACGGCTCTCAATAAGCTGCGTGACCAGCTGCTCGTAAATTCCGATCTGCTGCATTTTTTCCTTCCACGCTATAAGCCTGCATCACCTTACAAACCACGGATTGTAAGCGTTATGAAAGGATCACTTTTCTATACTTTTCAAACAATAGCAACAAAGAGTTAAGTCACACTCTCGTCTGAGGTCTACACAAAGTGACTTCACAGGTAACAATGTGTAGACCTAAAGGCGGGCATAAAGGCTTTCAACCAATCAAAACTCAACGATATTTTTTGCTAACAACACTGGTTCTGCCTGGGTTGGACCCAATCATTTAAGCAAATCACTCAAGCGATTTAACAGTGCTTTACGACGGCTATTAGCTGCCACAAACCGCTTAAACCGCTGTTCAAAGGACGCAGTGACGCGCTCTTTATACGGCTGGGTGAGCTGATAAAGCCTATCCAATGAGCCTAGAGTCTGCCAAAGCAACAGCAATTGGCGAAAGGAAATTTGCCCAGTCAGCTCAAGCTTTTGCTGATGAAGCACCCCCGATGTTGGATATCCAACTACTGGGGGTTACCTCATTTTTACCAGAGGGGCCTGGGCGTGTACTTAACTCACCGCTTCAGGCTTTTTTTCGGCCACCGGTTGCTCGGCACGGCGCTTGTGTTTGCGGTATTTAGGGTGGGTGATCGGAATGGCAGAGAGCAGCGTTTGGGTGTACTCGTGCTGCGGCTGGTGGTAGACGGTTTCGGTCGGCCCCTCTTCTACCACATGACCAAAGTACATCACCGCCACCTTATCGGAGATATGACGGACCACCGATAAGTCGTGCGAGATAAAAATCATCGCCAAGTTCATCTCTTGCTGGAGTTTCAACAACAGATTAAGAATTTGTGCCTGCACCGACACATCCAAGGCGGAGACGGACTCGTCACAAATCAGCAGTTTCGGTTTGAGGGCGATCGCCCGGGCAATACCAATCCGCTGCCGCTGACCGCCCGAAAACTCATGCGGGTAGCGGTTTACCGCATCGTGGGGCAAGCCGACTTTATCCAACAGCTCAAGCACCCATTGGCGACGCTCTTTCGCGGTACCAACATTGTGAATAATAAAGGGCTCTTCTAAGATCCCGCCGATGGTATGACGCTGGTTGAGCGACTCGAGCGGGTCTTGAAAGACAATCTGCATGTCTTTACGCAGTGGCCGCATCTGTCGTGGCGACAACGGGGTGATGTCTTTACCTTCAAAGAAAATTTTCCCTTCGGTAGGCTCAAACAACTTGAGTATGGTACGGCCAAGGGTACTTTTGCCACACCCCGACTCCCCCACCAGCCCAAGTGTTTCACCTTGTGACACCGACAGCGATACGCCATCGACGGCTTTAATGGTGTAGCCTTGACGAAGCAGGCCTTTGCCGGAGACAAAATACTGCTTCAGATTTTCTACTCTGAGGACTTCCTTGCTCATCGCGTTCTCCTGCAACTATGTCGATGATGGCGCTGCATCAAAGTCTTCCAACGGGCGAATATCAATCATCTGCTTGGGTTGGTGAGTACGCCCCGGCATTAACCCCAGCAAACGCTTGGTATACGGATGGGCGGGGTTGTCAAATAAAGTAAAAATATCGGCCCGTTCGCGAATTTGGCCATCGTACATCACTGCCACGTCGTCACACACCTCGGCGACCACGCCCAGATCGTGGGTGATAAAAATCACCGCCATGCCGGTTTCTTCTTGCAGCTCGTTAATCAAGTCCAAAATCGAGGCCTGCACCGTCACATCTAGGGCGGTGGTTGGCTCATCACATATCAAGATATCGGGCTTACAGGCCAGTGCCATGGCAATCATGACCCGTTGGCGCATCCCACCAGACAGGTTGTGCGGATACTCATTGAGACGCTTTTCAGGCAGTGGGATTTTTACCTTGTTCATCATATCCAATGCGCAGGCATACCGGGCTTTTTTATCCAGCTCCGGGCGGTGCAACATCAAGACTTCATTGATTTGCCGACCAATGGTATGCACAGGGTTCAGCGCCGTCATTGGGTCTTGAAAGATAATCGAGATCCGATTACCGCGCATCGCATAGCGCTCTTTGGCGGGCAGAGTGACCAAGTCCGTCCCGCGATACAGAATCTCGCCGCCGGTCACTTGCCCATAGGGTTTAGGCAGCAAGCCCATAATTGACATCGCAGTAACACTTTTGCCACTGCCCGACTCGCCCACCAAGCCGAGCGTGCGCCCGGCTTTCACCTCAAAGCTCACCCCGTGAAGTACCTCACGGGGGCCATTGTCAGTGGTAAAATTAACGGTCAAATCCTTAACCGAAAGAATGACATCCTGGGTCATAAGCGCCTCTACAGCTTGTATCTGTCATCAATGATGGTCACCGGCTCAAAGGCTTTATCGTCGTCCATGGCCTCTTCGGTGGCGTCTTTCATCTCTTCATCAATCCAGAAGGTGCCAAAGCCCATCACGCGGCCACTGGTGACCATGTTTTCGGTGCGCTTGGTCATCGCGTTATCTGGGATTTGTACATAACGCCAAAAACCTTGACGCACATACGGCACCATGTACCCCGGTACAATCACACTGGCCTCTGAGATTTTGGTGCGGATTTGATGCGACAGCTGATACTTTTTAGCCGTATCAAACTCGCTTTTATAGGCCATGATCAGCTTATCCAATGCCGGTGAGCTGTAGTTAGAGTGATTGTTTGTTTGCGTTTTATTGGCGTTATCCGAGTGGAAGTACTCCCAATAGGCCGGAATTTCCGAGGTACCCATATTAAGAAAGGCCAACTGATGCTTTTTCTCGAGTACGTATTTAAACGCCGATGAGCCATCGACCAAGTTAATAGTAAATTCCAGCCCTGCTTGCTTAGCCTGCTCTTTTAAGTAAGCAATGCGTGGTGTGTGCTGCTGATACCCATAAGTAATCGCGAAGCTTAAACGCTCGCCTTTGTCATTGACGCGAATACCATCGGCGCCAACCTGGTCAAAGCCGGCTTGTTCGAAATGGCTGATCGCTTTTTTAGGATCAAACGCTGGCGGTGTTGCACCATCATTGTCGTATTCACCATGACCAAAGCCCATTGCATGCGGTTTACGCGAGTAATCGCCACGGGTGATTTTTTCAATCATGCCGTCAAAATCGGTGGCATAGAGAATCCCTTTGCGTACATTGATATCATCCAGCATTGGCATGGCCGAGTTCATCCACAAACCGCCCGCGCCAACCGGCACTTCGTTATACCCCCAGAACTTGGTGATATAGCCTTTTTTATAAGGTTCAGATTGGGTTTTTTCATGCCAGATATCTGGAAGCACCAAATCGAACACATCCAAATTGCCCTTTTCAAAATGCTTCATGGCAATGTCGTTATCGCGGATCACGCGCATTCGAATACGCTCAACATTGTAGCGATTTTGGTAATAGGGGTTGGTATAACCCCACCAATCGTCGACATGATTAAAGGTAAGTCGGCGTCCTTTTTGCACACGGCCCAGCTCATAGGGCCCCATGGTGGGCTCGGCTTTAAAGTTATAGCGGCGCACATAGTCGTCAGCAATGCCGTCTTGGTTTTCATCTTTGCGCGGATTAGCGTAAAAATGCGCAGGGCGCGGAATTAAGCTTCCTAAGGTATACATTAATTCTTCTTGGTTTTTCTCTACTGCACTCGATATGGCCACAGTATGCGCGTCGATTTTCTCCACGCTACCAATGGTGTTGGTGTAATAGTCGTTATACCAAGGGGCAACAATGTCTTTAGAGCGATAAAACTGCATCATAAACACAAAATCATCGGCGGTCAGTGGTTCGCCATCTGACCAAGTCGCTTCTGGGTTAAGCTTAAAATAGATGGTTTTGTTGTCGTCACTAAATGCCCACTCGTTGGCCAAATCCGGGATCCATTCCAGTGTATCTGGGTGGCGCTTTACCAGTGAGGGCATTTCATCAAGAAAGTAACTGCGCAGGCCTGAGTTTGAATCCGGCCCCACAGTGCGTAATGTCTGCGGAAAACTCTGCAAATGGGTACGCAGTGTACCGCCGCGCTTGGCGTCGGGAGACCCGATTTTGGGGGCATCCCAGTTGGTTTGCCAATTAAGATTTTCAGGCAATTCCGCCGCCCAGCCGCTGAGGCTAAACAGGGAAACGGAGGTAGCAAGGATCAGTTTTTTCATCGTGATTTCCTTATCGTGATTCAAACATTGCACATTGTGTTTAACGTTAGTCGTAACGGGTGAATTTTTTCGGGTCGAACGCAGCGCGAACCGCTTCACCAATGAAGGTCACCATCACCAATACCACCACCAGTGAGGTCACCACAGACGCAACAATCCATGGCGCGTCCAGATTTGATTTACCTTGCTGTAACAGCTCGCCCCAACTTGGCGTCGGTGGCATCAGTCCCAAACCGAGATAATCCAGCGCCGTTAACGCGGTAATATTGAGGGCGATGGTAAAGGGCGCCAAGGTCACAATCATCACCATGGTGTTGGGCAAAATATGGCGAAACAGGATCCGGCTAGTAGAGGCACCCAATGCACGCGCCGCCATCACATAATCACGCGACGATTCTTTATAGGTCATGGTGCGCATATACCAGGTGATCGCCATCCAGCCGAATAGCACATTAATCGCGACGAACAAGGCAAAAGTGGGTTGGAGAATCGAGACCAAAATCATGATCACGTACAAAAACGGCACCATCGACCAGACCTCAATAAAGCGTTGGAAGAAGAGGTCAAACTTACCGCCCCAAAACCCCATCGCACAGCCCACGGCGGTGCCAATCGCATAAGACGCAGCCATGGTCAGTAACGCAAAGCCCATGGCAATACGAAAGCCGTATACCAGGCGGGCGAGAATGTCGCGGCCGATATCATCGGTACCGAGGTAATGCTTGTCTGCGGCACTTGGCGCCGTGGGCGGAAAGTCGCCACTAAAGTCTTGCTCAAGCGGGTTCCACGGCACCAGTGGCATGACTACATAATTGTCGCCACTTTGTGCCTCGAAAGCTTTATCGAGCTGACGATAATTGACTTCGCTGGTGCCCACTTGACCAAAATCGCTCGCCAAGTACACATCGCTCATCACAGGGAAGTAATAGTTGCCGTCGTATTTGACCATTAACGCTTTACTGTTGATCAACAGCTCGGCAAATAGCGACAGCACCAACATGGTGGTCAAGATCATAAACGACCAGTAGCCGCGTTTAATTTGCTTAAAGCTGCGGATTTTCTTTTGAGTTAAAGGGCTCATCGTCAACATATCAAGATCCAAACTTCACGCGAGGGTCAATCAAGGCAACACAGATATCAGAGATGATATTGCCCGCCAGCAGTAATAGCGCATTGATGGCAACAATCCCCATCACCACCGGATAGTCACGCTCCATAATCGATTCATAGCCGAGCAAACCAATGCCGTTGATGTTAAAAATCACCTCAATCAAAAATGCACCGGTCATAAAGAACAATAAAGAGTTACCAAAATGGCTGGCTATCGGAATCAAGCTGTTGCGCAGCGCATGCTTGCGTACCGCCGAACGAAACGGTAACCCTTTGGCAATGGCGGTGCGAATATAGTCCGCGGAGAGGTTTTCCATCAGGTTGTTTTTCATCGTCATGGTCAAAGTGGCAAAATCACCAATCAGATAACAAATCAGCGGCAGTACCGCATGCCACATCACATCTTTGGCGCGTTCCCAAAAACTGGTCGCGTCATAGTAGGCATCGCCAACAAAGCCGCCCATCGGGAACCATTCGAGGTGATAACTAAATAGGGTGATCAGTAAGACCCCCACCACGTAACCCGGCAGGGCAAAACCAATAAAGATAAGTACTGAGGAGGATGAATCAAACACCGAGCCGTGCTTGAGGGCTTTGTAATAGCCAAGCGGAAGGGAGATAAAATAACTGATAAAGAAGGTCATCCCGCCATAAAACAGCGACACCGGCAGGCGCTCGGCAATCATATCCGCGACTGGCTCGTAATAGCGCGTCGACTCACCTAAATCAAAATTGGCCAACTTTCCTAACCAATCCATATAGGCTTCAACGACGGGTTTATCGAGACCATAAAAGGCGCGCAAATCGTCCATTTGCGCTTCAGACAAGGCCGAGCTATCTCCAGCACGTTGCAAGCTCGAGCCGCCATCACCTTGTGCTTGCATTTGGGTCATCATTCGCTCAACCGGCCCGCCAGGCACAAGGCGCGTGATACCGAAAATCAAAATGGTGATCCCAAGAAACGTCGGTATCACTAAAAGAAACCGACGTATAAAGTACGACAGCATAGTCCACTACTCCCTGTTAACTATCTGATATTTTTTCAGGTCATTGATCCTGCCGTTGTGCTCTCTTGGCCATCCTAAGCACTGAGAGCAACAATACGTATTACACACTTACATAATGTGGTCTATATTTATCTCGAATATTGGTCACGATCAACGATAACAGCCTGTCAGAAGTGATTTTTTTGCTACAAAACAGCGAAAGCCATGCTGTTTTTATACTGCGTTGTGCTAGCTTTCTTATCACTAAAAGCAATAAATATTTCAATCAATAGTCAAAAAGGTTTGGTTTAAAATGCAATAAAACTGACATTTCACCGAAACCTTGTGTCTTCTCGTGATCGCACGCACCGATAACCCACCACAGCGCCTGCATTGATAAGCAGACAGCCATCCTCCCGCTCCCCCCTCAATCTCATATTCATTCATCAGGATCAGTGCAATAGAGATAGTGACTTGTTTCACTAAAAACCACAGCTACCAGCATGAATCACTAACTCCAATGATTGTGTGCAGTCGCCCCCCTGAACGTCCATCGCATCGCTAGGGTCAGGCTCGCTGACACTGAATAACCGTATTTATTAGGGGTTGGTAATTTTTAGCATTCCTCTACAATTGGTGCGACTATGCCGAGCATGCCAATGCTCGGCTTTTTTCACCCTATTAATGTAAAGAGTGCCTGATGGAATCCGTTTCTCGCGCCAAGCGCCTCTTCTCTACCACCCTACCGATGCTGTTTGGTGTGCTGTCGCTGATGAGCTTTCAGTTGGTCGATAGTGCCTTCATTGGTCAATTGGGCGTACTCCCGCTCGCCGCACAAGGTTTCACCTTGCCGATTCAGATGATCATTATCGGGTTGCAAGTTGGCCTCGGCATTGCGACCACAGCGGTGATCTCGCGCGCGCTCGGCGCCGATCAGTGTCGCTATGCCAAGCAATTAGGCGGTCTGATTTTATTTATTGGCACCACAGGCGTGGCATTGTTTGCCGGCTTGCTCTATGCCTTGCGCCATCCGATCTTGATGTTGCTTGATGCGCCGGACAAGGTGTTCCCGGTGATTGATACTTATTGGCAAATTTGGCTCGTCAGTGCCTGGACAGGGGCGGTGCTTTACTTCTTCTATAGCTTGGCTCGCGCTAATGGCAACACAGTGTTGCCCGGTTCCATGATGGTGGTTACCAGCTTATTAAACCTTATCCTCGATCCTATCTTTATTTTTTGGCTCGATTGGGGCATCAATGGCGCGGCGGTGGCCACTCTGATTGCTTTTGGCACTGGCATTGCCATTGTCGCCCCTCGCGTACTCGGCAAAGGTTGGGTTTCTTTTGACTGGCATGACGTCAACGTTAAGAAAAGTATAGGATCGATTGGTCACATTATGGGGCCAGCGATGATTAGTCAGCTGCTGCCGCCGGTGTCATCTATGCTGGCGACCAAGTTACTTGCGAGTTTTGGCTCAGCGGCAGTCGCCGCCTGGGCACTGGGCTCGCGGTTTGAGTTTTTCGCGATTGTCTCGGTACTGGCATTAACCATGTCGATGCCACCTATGGTGGGTCGTTTGCTGGGTAAAGGCGATTTGACCGAAGTGCGCCATTTGGTCAAGTTAGCGTGTCAGTTTATTCTCGGCTTTCAATTGCTGATCGCCGTGGTCACTTGGCTTGCCGCCGCTCCCCTCGCCGATTTGATGACCAGCGATCAACAAGTTACCGATATCTTGCACACTCACCTTACGCTAGTACCCTTTAGCCTGGGCGCGCTGGGGGTGTGCATGTTGATGGTGTCAATTACCAATGCATTAGGCCGCTCATACACCGCCCTAACCATTTCTGCGCTCCGCCTATTTGCGTTTTTCCTGCCCTGCCTTTGGCTGGGGGCACAAATTGGCGAGCTGTTTGGCCTGTTTGCCGGTGCCTTAATCGGTAACCTCCTTGCAGGCGCGGTGGCTTATGGCATGTACCGACGTACGCTGGCTAAACTCATGGCGAACCAACCCCGCTAAACTGAGTCGATACTCACTGCTATTATCGGCTGGATTTGCTTAGCAGACCCTCCGCGCCATGGATGGCGCGGCGGAGCCTCCAGGGATGGATTAACGGCGTGTCTGCGTGCGACTCCAGTCGATGCACATAACTAAAAAAGCCCGCTAATAACAGGCGGGCTCAAAGGTACATACAGTCAACGCGCGGGCGCGGGGTTAATAACCCAGTTGCGTTAAGGTTGCTTCAATGTCTGTACCGTCGCTATCCGTTAACGTTTTCACCGCCATATTAGGACGATTGGTAAAGAAGCCATCCACACCGCGATCACGGTAGCGAATCATGTCCTCGCGATCATCCAGAGTGTACATGTGCATCAGCAAGCCTTTTTCATGGCTCATGTCCACCATCCAGGTCTTCGCCAGATCCATGTAACTAAATTGGCTCGACCAAGCATCATCAAAGTTGGCTTGGGTACCTGAAGGCCCTACACCGATGGCACCGTTTTGTTTGGCGTAATCGAGCCACTCTGCGTAGTCCGCTTTCGAGGCTACTTCCTGACGCGCGTAGTACTGGGCGTAAGATTCGTCATCCGCTTTCGGTGCGCTATCTTTGGTCGGAATATAGCCATCACCTGCCCATAGCAGCAAGATTTTTGGCACATTCGGCATCACATCTTGCAGTGCTTCAAGGCTCGATTTATTGAAGGTTTGCAGGACCACTTTGCCCTTGGCGTCCTTATCTAGCCAACCGTGTTGGGTTAAATCTTGTTTCAAATCCTCTTCAATGCCAGGGAAGAATTCAGGCACCTTGGTCTCGATGTAAAGTCCTGGCTGATGGGCGCAGCCTTCGGCGATTTCTCGGACCTGGTCAAGTGTCACCAACTTCAAGCCACGAAAGCTTTCGCGTGCGCGTTCGGGATAGGCTTGGTTATACCAGCTACCGGCATCCAGTTTTTCCAGCTCTGCCCACGTAAAGGTGTTAACCGGATCACTGGCACGCTCAGGATAGACTGTCTCAATATTGGTGTTGCGCTTGAGGTTATCGTCATGCACGGCGATCAGTTTGCCGTCTTTTGTGCGCTGCAGGTCCAGCTCGAGGTAATCCGCGCCCACTTCACAGGCAAGCTGATAGGCTGGCAACGTGGATTCTGGCGCGTTGTAGGAATCACCACGGTGGGCAATGACCGCATGATCAGCAATGCCAAGTTGTTCGCTCAACGCAGTGTCACTGGCTTGGGCAAAAGAGGAAAAAGAAAAGGCACTGGCGACACTGAGCGCGGCAACGGTCACGCTCATATTTTTTTTCGATGAGGTATTCAACGGGTACTCCTTACTGTCGTTGAAAAAATAGGCGATAATTAAACATGTGTTCAATTACCAAGACAGCATAGCAAAACCCTGATTTAAAGCGAAAAAATAAAAACGCCCACAAAGACGTGGGCGTCAACACGGTTAAGAAGCCAGCGGCCAGAGTGACTCTACTGCCTGCAGGGGGCGTTGATCGGGGTTAGATAAATAGTGCGGGCGCGGTGGCAACCCACTAAATGGCTTCACCGTTTTGTTTTCCAAACTGTTATAAACGAACATTAAAATCGAACGTGGGTCGTTGGCGATATTATCGGGTGAGCCATGCATCAAGTTACAATCATGGAACACCAAGGTACCGGCTTGTCCCGTTACAGAGGCAATGCCATTGTCTTCTAACAATGCCTCCATGGTCTCTGGCTTGGGCACCCCCAGCATTTGTTTTTTCAGCGATTGCTGATAGTTCTTCTCGCCGGTGTTGCCTTCACAAGACGCATAGTGATGGTGCGAGCCGGGGATTACATACAAAGGCCCATTGTGCTCGGTGTTGTCGGTTAACATCAGCCATACGGTCACGGCTCGCATCCGTGGCATTCCATCCTCAACGTGCCAAGTCTCGAAGTCAGAATGCCAAGGAAACGACTTGCCTTTAAACGCAGGCTTAATATTGACGCGCGATTGCATCAAATATGCGTCCGAACCCAAAATTTGCCGCACTTTATTGAGAATGCGCGGATCGCGTGAGAAGCGATCAATCAAATCACTGTAGGCAAAAGGTTTAAAAATAGTACGCAGCTCATCACTATCCGGCTCGGTATATAGCTCTTCATAGCCGGCCATATCATCGCGCAAACGGGTTATTTCACGCTTAAGCGGTGCCACCATTTCCGGCATGTAATCCTTCATAACCAGAAAGCCCTGGCGCTCGAACGTATCCAGCTCGTGCTGGCTTAAGCTATGCGGTACCTCTGGCTGCGCACTGCCGTACACAACAGGGGCTAGACGTGGGGAGAAGGTTTCTTTTCCATTGACGCGTGAGGGATACAAATCGGGAGTACCTTCCATTATTGACACCTCCTTCATGTCGTTCGTTTTTTAGTGATATCTTCTCGCTGTTTGAGGCCCTAAAGGGCGTGAATTGCACACAACACAGTTGCGGGCGGCTAATCAAAAATCAACCCCCAGCGCGTGCTATGCATCTTCTTGGATAACTGCGCGCTACCCTACCAGCTCCACATCGAACAGTGAACCTTTGTAAACCCACAACCGCTATGCGTCATAGTAAGCCATCCTAATGATCGCTTTCACCGCGATCCCGTTCAAATCCAAATGAGTTCGTGCTACCCTGCGCGCCTCCCACGGGAGACAAACATCTATTCGTCGATCGACTCCCATACGCATACGCTATACTGCGGATGGGCATCAGCCAGTGAAAGTGATCAATCCATGAGCCAAGGTACGCTTTACATTGTTTCCGCCCCGAGTGGCGCGGGCAAATCTAGCCTGATTTCAGCGCTACTGAATGATAATCCTCGCTATGACATGAAAGTGTCGGTATCGCACACCACCCGCGCCATGCGCCCGGGAGAAGAAGATGGCGTGCATTATCACTTTGTTGAGGTAGAAGCATTTAAGGCCTTAATCGACCAAGGTGCTTTTTTAGAGCATGCAGAGGTATTCGGCAATTATTACGGCACGTCCAGGGTCTGGATTGAAAAAATGCTTAACAATGGCGTCGATATTTTTCTTGATATCGATTGGCAAGGTGCCGAGCAAATTCGTCAGCAAATGCCCGCAAGTAAGAGTATTTTTATTTTGCCGCCAAGCCGTGAAGAGCTGGAACGACGCTTGACAACGCGTGGCCAAGACAGTGATGAGGTCATTGCCACACGCATGCAAGAGGCACGTTCGGAAATCTCTCACTATGCTGATTATGATTACCTGATTATTAATGATGACTTTGACGTCGCATTAATGGATATTAAGGCCATCGTCCGCGCAGAGCGGATGGGGCAAACCAAGCAAGCCAGCAAATATCATACAATGATCGACGACCTGCTGGCCGACTAACCCAAATATTGAGACGTGGCCGCATTGCAGCACAAAGCTAGCAATAGGTCGCGGCCTTTTGTATACTTTTCGGTCATTTTTAATGACCTGTTTATTACATAGCTGGAGTCCTTCATGGCACGCGTAACTGTTCAAGACGCCGTTGAAAAAATTGGTAACCGTTTCGATCTCGTTCTGGTTGCGGCTCGCCGCGCCCGCCAAATGCAAACCGGTGGTAAAGACGCCTTAGTCGCAGAAGAAAACGACAAGTACACTGTGCTCTCTCTACGCGAAGTAGAAGAAGGACTGATTAACAAAGAAGTACTCGACGCCCGCGAGCGTCAAGAGAAGCAAGAGCAAGAAGCCGCCGAAATGGCAGCGGTTAGCACCATTTCTGGTCAACGTTAAACGCGTCATTTATCAGGGACAGGCCGTTTGTATCTATTTGATAGCCTGAAAGAAGTTGCTAGTCAATATTTGCCGGAGTCACAGCTTGAAGCGCTCCGGCAAGCTTACCTAGTAGCACGGGATGCCCATGACGGGCAGACTCGTTCAACGGGCGAACCTTACATCATTCACCCCATTGCGGTAGCACGGATCCTGGCAGAAATGCGTTTGGATTGTGAAACCCTCATGGCGGCGTTATTACACGATGTCATTGAAGACACCGAGGTGACCAAAGACGATCTGCAGCAGCGCTTTGGTGATGTGGTGGCTGAACTGGTTGACGGCGTGTCTAAGCTCGACAAGCTCAAATTCCGTGATCGCAAAGAAGCCCAAGCCGAGAACTTTCGCAAAATGGTCATGGCCATGGCGCATGACATTCGCGTTATTTTGATCAAACTCGGCGATCGTACCCATAACATGCGCACACTGGGCGCCCTACGTCCGGATAAAAAGCGTCGTATTGCCCGCGAAACCCTAGAGATTTTTGCCCCACTCGCTCATCGTTTAGGTATCCATAATATAAAAGTCGAGCTCGAAGAGCTGGGCTTTGAAGCCCTCTACCCCAATCGCTATCGCGTGCTCAAAAAAGTGATTGCGCAAGCTCGGGGAAACCGCAAAGAGATGATTCAAAAAATCCATGCGGAAATCGAAGGGCGACTTGAAGATGCTGGCATTGAGGCCCGTGTACTGGGCCGAGAAAAAAATCTCTATTCCATCTACAACAAGATGAGAAACAAAGAGCAGCGTTTCCATACCATCATGGATTTGTATGCGTTTCGGGTGATCGTACGCGATCTCGATACCTGTTATCGGGTGCTGGGGCAAATGCACAGCCTGTATAAGCCTCGCCCTAGCCGCGTCAAAGATTATATCGCCGTTCCCAAAGCAAACGGCTATCAATCACTGCATACGTCGATGATCGGCCCCCACGGTGTCCCGGTTGAAGTGCAGATTCGTACCGAAGATATGGATCAAATGGCGGATAAAGGGGTCGCGGCACACTGGGCTTATAAAAACGGCTCCGATCGTCCATCGGGAACCACCGCACAAAAACGGGCGCAACGATGGATGCAAAACATTATCGAGCTGCAACAAAGTGCCGGCAGCTCGTTTGAGTTCATCGAAAGCGTTAAGTCAGACCTTTTCCCCGATGAGCTTTACGTCTTTACGCCGAAAGGGCGAATTGTCGAGCTGCCGGTCGATGCGACCGCGGTCGATTTTGCCTATGCCGTGCATACGGATGTCGGCAATACCTGTGTCGGTGCGCGAGTTAATCGTCAGCCCTATCCGCTCAGTCAGCCGTTAAAAAACGGCCAGACCGTCGAGATCATCACTGCGCCAGGCGCGCGCCCCAATGCCGCTTGGCTTAACTATGTGGTCACGGCACGGGCGCGTACCAAGATTCGTCAGGTACTGAAAACCATGCGTCGGGAGGAGTCGGTGACCTTAGGCCGCCGCTTACTCAATCATGCGCTTGGAGAACAAAACTTGCCGGACATCGACGCTGCGCGAGTCGATACCGTGTTAAGCGATCTCAAGCTCAAAACCAGCGACGACTTACTCGCCTCGATTGGTTTGGGTGAACTCATGAGCGTGGTGATAGCACGTCGCTTACTGAATCAAGACCCGGCCGCGCCTACCGAAGGTAAAATGCCGATTCGCGGTGCCGATGGCATTCTAGTGACCTATGCCAACTGTTGTCGCCCCATTCCAGGCGATCCTATCATTGCCCATGTTAGTCCCGGCAAGGGGTTGGTGATTCACCGTGAAACCTGTGCCAATATTCGCGGCCATCGCCAAGAGCCGGATAAGTATATGCCGGTGGAATGGGCGGATGATTTTGAGCAAGAGTTCAGTACCCGCGTCAGAGTCGATATGCAAAACCATCAAGGTGCGTTGGCCGATTTAACCAACACCATTGCCTCAACGGGCTCCAATATCCAAGGGCTCTCCACTGAAGAGCGTGATGGTCGCTTGTACACTATCTTTGTTCGATTAACGACCAAAGATCGGGTGCACCTCGCCAACATTATGCGCCGCCTGCGGGTGATGCCCAATGTGGTGAAGGTCAGCCGCCAAAAGAACTGATCGTCGCGATACATTATTATTGTCTGTCGCCCACCCTTTTGGTGGGCGCGTTTGTCTTTCGTCTGTCATTTACGGAATTGAATCATGACACCTGAACGCTTTGAACGCATTCATCAGGTGCTGGCAAAGCGCCAGCCTGATCTCACTGTGTGTATGGAGCAAGTCCACAAGCCCAATAACATTTCTGCCATCATTCGTACTGCCGATGCGGTGGGCATTCATCGTATGCATGCGGTATGGCCAGAAGGCACCAAAATGCGGACCTTAGGCGGTACATCTGCCGGTTCACGCAATTGGATTGACGTGGTCACCCATAACACGACCGCGGATGCTTTTGAGGCCATGCAAGCGCAAGGCATGCAAGTATTGGTCACTAACCTATCGGAAACGGCCATCGACTTTCGTGAGGTTGATTACACCCGACCAACCGCCATTATCCTCGGCCAAGAAAAACATGGCATCAGTCGCGAAGCGCTCGATAAAGCCGATCAAGACATCCTCATTCCAATGGTGGGTATGGTACAGTCGCTGAACGTGTCAGTGGCTAGCGCCTTGATTTTGTACGAAGCGCAACGCCAACGCCAAGCGGCAGGCATGTACCAGTTGGCGAAGACACGCTTGCCCGACGATGAAGTGCATCACATCCTGTTTGAGCGCGGTCATCCGGTGCTCGCCCGCGTGGCCAAGCAAAAGGGGCTGCCTTATCCGCCACTCGATGACAATGGGCAAATTATTGCTGACGAAACATGGTGGGCGAGCATGCAGGCGGCAAAACACGCGCGTTAATCGCTTAGCAAGCTCAACCTGACGGATAAAGAAACGGATGCAATCTTCCATGCTTAGCGCAGTAACCGTCGATACCTTTAAGGGTGTCGGCAGTAAAATGGCTGAAAAGCTGGCTAAAATCGGCCTGCATACGGTGCAGGACGTGTTGTTTCATCTGCCGTATCGCTATGAAGATCGCACCCGAGTGTGGCCAGTTGCCAGTCTATTGCCTGGCCAGCATGCCACCATCGAAGGTGAAATCACCCATAATGACACCGTGTTTGGCCGCCGCCGGATGCTCACGGTTCGGGTGCAAGATGGCAGCGGCGCGTTAACGCTACGCTTTTTCAATTTTAATGCCGCGATGAAAAATAGCTTGGCGGTCGGCAAACAGGTGAAAGCCTATGGCGAACTTAAACGGGGCAAGCACGGGCTAGAAATCATTCATCCCGAGTATCAAGTCTTTTCCGAGCTCACCGAGTTGGTGATGGAAGAAACGCTGACGCCGGTCTACCCGACCACCGAGGGGCTGCGCCAAGCAACGCTACGTCAGCTCACCGACCAAGCGCTGGCTTTATTAGATAAAAGCGGTGTCGAAGAATTACTCCCTGAAGGCTTGTACGATCGACAGCTGTCTTTGCGTGACGCCTTACACCTATTGCACCGCCCTCCGCCAGAGACGGTACTGGATGATTTATTAACGGGCCAACATCCCGCCCAGCGACGCTTGATCATTGAAGAGCTCCTTGCCCAGCACCTGTCGATGCTGTCAGTTCGTCATCACGCACAGCAAGTGAAAGGGGTCGCCCTCGCCCCGAGTCACTCGCTCGGACAACGCCTGTTAGACAATTTGCCCTTCTCTCCCACAGGGGCACAATCACGAGTGGTTAGCGAGATCAGTGCCGATTTAGCCAAACCATTCCCGATGATGCGCTTAGTCCAAGGTGATGTCGGCGCCGGTAAAACCTTGGTCGCCGTACTCGCCGCCTTACAAGCTATCGAACAAGGCCATCAGGTTGCGTTAATGGCACCGACCGAGCTATTGGCCGAGCAACACGCCACCAATTTTGCCCAATGGCTAGAGCCGCTAGGTATCCAAGTCGGCTGGCTTGCCGGTAAATTAAAAGGCAAGGCACGGACACAAACCTTGGCACACATCGCCGACGGCGAGGCGCAAATGGTGGTCGGTACTCATGCGTTATTTCAAGCCAGTGTCCAATTTAAAAGCTTGGCGCTGGTGATCATCGACGAGCAACACCGGTTTGGTGTCCACCAACGGCTTGCCTTGCGTGAAAAAGGCGAACAACAGGGCGCGCATCCACATCAGTTGATCATGACCGCTACGCCTATTCCACGCACCTTGGCGATGACCGCCTATGCCGACTTAGAAACCTCGGTGATTGATGAATTGCCACCAGGACGCACGCCGATTCAAACCGTTGCGGTGCCGGACACGCGCCGTGATGACATTATTGCCCGGGTCAACGCCGCCTGCAGTGATGGTCGGCAAGCCTATTGGGTATGCACATTAATTGAAGAGTCTGACGCTTTAGAGGCGCAAGCCGCTGAAGATACGACTACGGCACTCAAAGAAGCGTTACCGAATCTGACCATTGGCCTGGTTCATGGCCGAATGAAAGCGGCGGAAAAACACGCAGTGATGGATGCCTTTAAGCAAGGCGAGGTGCAGTTATTGGTGGCAACCACTGTCATTGAAGTGGGCGTCGATGTCCCTAACGCCAGCCTAATGATTATCGAAAACCCTGAACGACTCGGGCTGGCACAACTCCACCAGCTACGTGGCCGTGTCGGTCGTGGATCCGTCGCCAGCCATTGTGTGCTGCTTTATCATGCCCCGTTGTCGACAACAGCCACTCAGCGCTTGGGCGTACTGCGAGACAGCAATGACGGCTTTGTCATTGCTCAACGCGATCTCGATATCCGTGGGCCAGGCGAGTTATTGGGCACCCGCCAGACCGGTTTGGCTGAGTTTAAAATTGCCGATTTAGTCCGCGACCAAGCGCTGATCCCCGAGGTACAAAAGCTGGCCAGTCATTTGCACCAGCACTACCCCAAACATGCACAGGCCATCATTCGCCGCTGGTTGGGACATAAAACCCACTATTCCAACGCCTAATGGCCGCTTAACGCGGCCTATTTACCGACCGGGAACGTCATTTGGATCCGCAGCCCGCCTTCGGTCCGTGATGATAAACGAATATCGCCATGAAGCTGTTCAACAATCCGTTTCACGATCGCAAGCCCTAGCCCTGTTCCTTCGCTACCCCGCGCCGTATCGCCGCGAGTAAACGGCTGGAACAAGGTATTTTCGAGACTCGCATCAATGCCCGGACCATTATCTTCCACCTCCACCCATTGATACGTATGGTCCGCATTGCTACCACACCGCAGCCTTACCCAGCCATTGCCATAACGCACCGCATTAACCACGAGGTTGGTAACCGCCCGTTTTAGCGCCACCGAGTTGGCATATAAATCACCGTGCAGCGATTCTAAGTCCAAGACAATATCAACGCCCATTGACTGCTGATGGTTCGCTACATCGCGACAGATGGTGGATAAATCAACGGGATCCGGATCTTGCTGTTGCACCGCGCGTAAATAATCCATGAATTGATTAATGATCTCATTACACTCTTCCGTGTCTTCGGTGATGCTATCGGCCAAATACGCATCGTCGGATGACATCATTTCAGTCGCCAGTCGAATGCGCGTGAGTGGCGTGCGTAAATCATGGCTGACGCCCGCCATTAACAAGGCGCGATCTTCTTCGAGTTTACGTATCCCTGCTGACATTTTATTAAAGGCTACGGTCACCGCCTGAATTTCTGACGCCCCCCGGGGTGGGACGGGATCAGGAAAGCGACCATCGGCGACATCGAGCGCGGCCCGCTCCAACGCAACCAGGGGTCGGTTTTGCATCTTAATAAACAACCAGCCGCCGGCAATCACCAACAACGCAATCACCAAGCTATATTGAAACAGCGGCGCAAAGTCATCTTGATGCAGCTCCGATAAGGGGATCCGCATTAAAAAATCATCAATGGCCTCAAACTTCAGCCATAACACATAGCTTTCTTCGCCACTGACCAGGCGCACTTGGGTCTTTGTTCCGAGCTCTTCGCTAATATGTTCGCTTAAGTAGTCAATCTCCATCGCATCTTGGAACGCGCTTGCGCGCTCACTGCTTGGCGCATGCAGGGTTACCCCAATTTGTTCCAGCAATTGTCGGCGCACCGGCTCACCCAGATGAAGGACTTCACCATCTTTCAGATACCAGTCTTCTTCCAGCATCAAGCGGACTTCAAAGGCTAAAATCTTATTGAACTGCTGCAAGCTAGGCAGCAACGCATAATTAACAATGGTCAGGTAAGAAAAAACTTGGCTGGCAATTAATAAGCCAGCCAAAATCAATAAGGTTCGCGCGAAGCTCGTCCGCGGTGACATCCGCATCGCTACACCTCACCATCAGGCACAAACACGTAGCCGAGTCCCCACACCGTTTGGATATAACGCGGTTTGCTTGGATCCTCCTCGACCATACGGCGTAAACGGGAGATTTGTACATCAATCGAGCGCTCCATCGCTGAGTACTCACGGCCACGCGCCATGTTCATGAGTTTGTCCCGAGAAAGCGGCTCACGCGCATTGGTCACTAAGGCTTTGAGCACTGCAAATTCCCCCGAGGTGAGTGTCATTGGTTCGTCATTACGAAACATCTCACGCGTGCCCAAATTAAGACGAAACTCACCAAAAGTGACCGTGGTGGAGTCAGCACTCGGCGCGCCAGGCGCTTCTATTGTTTGACGGCGTAAAACCGCACGCACCCGAGCCAGTAATTCTCGCGGGTTAAACGGCTTAGGTAAGTAATCGTCGGCTCCGACCTCCAAACCGACAATTCGGTCAATTTCATCCCCTTTCGCCGTCAGCATTAAAATGGGCAATTGATTATTGGCTTGGCGCAAGCGGCGGCATATCGACAGGCCATCTTCCCCAGGGAGCATTAAATCAAGCACCATAAGATTAAAGGCTTCACGCGCCAATAACCGATCCATTTGTTCGGCATTGGCGACACTTCGCACCTGAAACCCTTGCTCGGTCAGGTAGCGCTCTAGCAGTGAACGCAGACGCATATCATCATCCACGACTAGAATTTTATAGTTCTCTTGCATGCTTCGCCCTCAATGCTGTTCGCTGCCTAATCATCAAGCAGCTATTACCGTCATCTGATTGAATTTTGCCACAGTTGTGCGCCAGGCCGCGTGTTTGTCCGCACAGAACTGTACGGTAAATTGTTACCGAGTGTTGCCTCGACAAGCTCACTCGCTTCTTGTACTTTCCTGAACAAGGTTATATCGCACGACGCCAGTTGGCTAGTGAAAGGAGAGGTAACGTGAAAACCAAATTGGTGACCCGTGAAGGGTTTAATGCGCTCAAAACCGAGCACGATTACCTGTGGCACGAGCGACGTCCAGAAGTGACCAAAATTGTCAGCTGGGCCGCCAGTTTAGGGGATCGTTCAGAAAACGCGGACTACACCTATAATAAACGGCTGTTGCGGCAAATCGACCGCCGTGTCCGCTACCTGCGCAAGCGGCTGAACGACTTAACCATTGTCGATTATGCGCCCGAGCAAGAGGGCCGAGTGTTTTTTGGCGCCTGGGTCGAGATTGAAAACGAGGCCGGCGACACCAAGCAATTTCGCATTGTCGGTCCCGATGAAATTTATGAGCGCAAAGACTACATTTCGATTGATGCCCCCATGGCGCGCGCGTTATTGAAAAAAGCGGTCGACGATGACGTCGTGGTGTCAACGCCGGAAGGCGAAAAACAGTGGTTTATCAATACTATCACCTATCCCAAGCCAGACAATGATTCAGTCTGAGCATCACTCATCTTGATGACCTTGATGGGAACGAAAAGGAAACACATGCACACATCGATTATCCAAACCCTGGCCCAAGAGCTTAATGTCGCGCCTGGCCAGGTCAACACCGCGGTGACACTGCTGGACGACGGAAACACTGTCCCTTTTATCGCCCGCTACCGTAAAGAAGCCACGCAAGGTTTAGACGATTCGCAGTTACGCACCCTTGAGACCCGTTTGGTCTATCTGCGCGAATTAGACGCTCGTCGTGACACCATCCTCAAATCGATTGACGAACAAGGCAAGCTGACCGAGGGGCTGCGCCGCGATATTATCGCCGCAGAGAGCAAAAACCGACTGGAAGATTTATACCTTCCCTACAAACCGAAACGCCGGACTAAAGGGCAGATTGCCATCGAAGCAGGGTTGGAACCTCTTGCTGATACGCTATGGCACGATCCATCCCAAACACCTGAGACCACCGCCGCACCATTTGTGGCCCCTGATAAAGGTGTGGCCGATACCAAAGCGGCGCTGGATGGTGCCCGCGCGATCATGATGGAGCGTCTTGCCGAAGATGCCAGCCTGCTTGAAACGCTACGCCAATACCTGAAGCAATATGCGGTGCTGCGCGCCACCGTGGTTGCTGGTCAGGAAGACGCCGGTGCCAAGTTTAAAGACTACTTTGATCACCAAGAGTCGATTGCCAAAGTGCCTTCTCACCGCGCGCTGGCCATGTTGCGCGGCCGCAACGAAGGCGTATTACAGCTGGCATTGATTGCCGATCCGGATCAAGATCCAGCAAGCAAGCAAAGCGTGTGCGAGACCATGATCGCTCAGCATTATCAGCTTTCTTTGGGCAGCGCCCCGGCTGACCGCTGGCGCCAACAAGTGATAGCCTTTGCCTGGCGGGTCAAAATCTTGATGCACCTAGAAACTGAGTTTATGGCTAACCTCAAAGAGCGGGCGGAAAACGATGCCATTGATGTGTTTGCCGCCAACCTCAAAGATGTATTGATGGCCGCGCCAGCAGGCCCTCGCTGCACCTTAGGTATTGATCCTGGCCTGCGTACCGGCTGCAAGGTCGCCGTGGTTGACGGCACCGGCAAACTGCTCGATACCGCCACCATTTATCCTACCGCACCTCGACATGATATAGACGGCGCAAGCAAAGTGCTGCACCGCTTTATTAAAAGCCATAACGTGAGTTTGATTGCCGTGGGCAATGGCACTGCCTCTCGCGAGACAGAAAGCTTTGTGACCACCTTGCTCAAGCAGGCTGATTTAAGCATTCAAACGGTGATGGTCAGCGAAGCCGGTGCCTCGGTTTACTCAGCCTCTGAGCTAGCGGCTAACGAGTTTCCAGACTTAGATGTGTCGCTCCGTGGCGCCGTCTCAATCGCCCGTCGCCTGCAAGACCCTTTGGCGGAGCTGGTAAAAATTGATCCTAAGTCGATTGGGGTGGGCCAATACCAGCATGATGTCTCTCAACACCAGCTGGCGAAAAAGCTTGATGCGGTGGTGGAAGATTGTGTCAACGCCGTGGGCGTAGATTTGAATATTGCCTCTGCACCGTTGCTCACGCGCGTGGCGGGCTTAAGCCAAACGATGGCACACAACATTGTTGCGTTTCGCGACCAAAACGGCCGCTTTAATGAGCGCAAGACACTGCTGAAAGTACCTCGTTTGGGCCCCAAAGCCTATGAGCAATGCGCTGGCTTTTTACGCGTCATGGACGGTACCAACCCGCTCGATCGCTCGGGTGTCCACCCAGAGACCTATCCATTGGTCAAACATATCGCCCAAAAGACCAGCAAGGCGGTCGATGCCTTAGTGGGTAACACGGGCTTATTACAAAGCTTAACCGCCAATGATTATGCCAATGACACCTTTGGGGCGATCACTGTCGCCGATGTGCTGAGTGAGCTTGCGAAACCCGGTCGCGATCCACGTCCAGAGTTCAAAACGGCGACCTTTGCCGATGGCATTAACCAAATTAGTGATTTGAAGCCTGGGATGCAGCTCGAAGGTGTGGTGACCAATGTCACTCACTTTGGCGCCTTCGTCGACGTGGGTGTTCATCAAGACGGTTTAGTCCATATCTCTGCGCTGTCGACGCGCTTTGTCAGCGACCCACGTGAGGTGGTCAAAGCCGGTGATGTAGTAAAAGTTAAAGTCATGGAAGTGGACGTGGCGCGCAAACGGATCGGCTTATCAATGCGTCTTGATGATACGCCCGAGGCATCGGAAACGAAAGCGAGGCCGACTAAGCAGCGCGAAAGCAAAGCGCCCAAACAGCAATCACCATCTTCCCTAGGAGGGAGCATGGCCGATGCCTTTGCGCGCGCCAAGCGCTCTTAAAGTCAAAGGCTTCTGGAGTCAAACGCTCTTAAAGTCAAAGGTATATAGAGCTAACCTAATAGTGCCTAACAAATGGCATATTTAGATACTAATGGCCCCGCCAATACTGGCGGGGCTTTTTATATTTTGTCTTAATCAGGACATGGCTTAAGGTCTGGATCGCATTAAATCACAATCAATACTTCGGAGGGCATGTTCGCCACGCTTGCTTGCTGGTAGCGCATCGCCACCACCGCACGCGTTTGCTCAAACCGTTTTAGCTGCTCAATTTTTTCTAACACTTCTTCGGGCATTTTTAAGCCCATCGTGTAGCCATTATCTTGGCGAGCTTGCTCACTGGGATCCGTGCGTGCTATGGCATCGATACGGCCTGCGATATTGGCGCCATCGTAGTCGGCATGCGTTAATGAGTCACGCTGATAGTCCAGCGAGTAGTTGGGATGTTGGGCAGGATCCCAGGATGAACGTCCTAGCTGCTTATCTTGATCAGAAGGGGCTTTACCATTGTCGGGCTCGGGAGATGACTTAGCAGGGACGATTTTTTCGCGCAAGCGATTATCCCGCGCAACTTGCTCCGTTGGCGGGTTCACCGATGGCGCGACAGTTGGAATACTGACGCTGGCTGGCGATATGTTCATCTGATGCTACCTCCCACACCAGCTGAAGGCCTAATTGTCAGTGCGGCCTTGTCGTCTTTCTATCAGTTTAGACGATAACCGCGAGTATTGTACCTATTGTACCTAAGGCCGACACAAATTTACCCGCAGTGTACGATGAATCATCGCTTTCTTGGACTTTCTCCGGATGCTCCATCCCCAATGCGCCGTAGGTAAACGACTTTACGGCGGACGTTTCTTCCGGATCTTTTCCCTCTTGGGCTTTAGCGACCGCACCAGCGTTGGCGCCGTCTTTCACGTCAACATTATTTTTTGCGGCTTGAGGCGAAGCCGGTTTATCACCTTCTTTGACCCCATTCGCTTTTGCGACGTGATCCTTAAAAGTATTGGCTTTGGACACCTGCTCAGCTTGTTTATCCGCATTTTGCTGCGGCTGTGCCGGCGTTTTGGACTTCATCGCTTGATGATACGCCGGAGACTGCCCAACGTTACCTACGTTCATTATGGTCTCTCCTTATGCCAAAACAAGTGACATAGTTAACTTATCGGCAGAACCGTGACAGGATTGAGTCAATTCTACCAAAAAAATGATCCGCACTGGCTATGTTGCCGGCAACTTGTTGCCTAAAAAGGCTTTTAGCTTGTCTATCACCGCTTCAGGCTCGGTCACGAACGGCGCGTGAGCACTGAGTGTCAGGACCTCACTGTGTGAGTCCGGAGCCAATGTTGATACCGCATCAGCCACCGATACCGGCACTAAACCATCTAACCGCCCATACATTCTCAACCAAGGCACCTTGATAGCGCCACAGCCCTGACGCAAATCCGTGTCTGCTAACATGGCTAAGCCATCCGCAAGCGCACGAGGGTCCGGTGTTGGCCGCGAAAATACCGCTTGCTTAAGCGCTTTTACGTCTTTTCTCGCGGTTGGTGATCCCATCGCTTGCAGCGCCATAAAGCGCTCTACTGTCAGCGAAAAGTCACGCTCAAGCTGACGAGCAAAGTCACTGAGCACCCCAGGTTTAATTCCTCGCCACCCAGGTTCGGCAACAAACTTGGGTGAGCTGGCGATGGTAACCAATCTAGTTACACGCTGTGGCGATAAAAGCGCGGCTTGTGTTGCCACTAACCCACCTAACGACCAGCCTATCCAAGTGGCATCTACTGGTGATTCTTTAAGCAACACTTGTGCCAGATCTTCGATATTAAGCCCCGGTTGTGCCGCGCTATAGCCAAAACCGGGTAAATCAACACAGTGCACCCGGAAGTGTGGTGTTAGGTACGGCAAGATTAATGACCACACTGCGCTGTTCATGCCCCAACCATGAATGAGAACCAGATCGGGTCCTTGCCCGTGCGACTGCCAATCACATTCCGCCATGTTTACACTGCCTTGATTGCTTTTTACTCAGGACGCTTATGATATCAACAATCGTGCCACGGCGCTTTACACGTGTACTGACCCACTGGCGAGGCAAACTCTTGCCCTTACAGTGTCCCGTTTGCCACCTCGCCTTGCCTGCCCATCACTCTCTGTGCTGTGATGCGTGTTGGGATGCCCATCATCAGTGTTTGCTTTGTCAGTGTTGTGGACTGCCTGTTTCACAACCACAAGCGCGATGTGGCGCCTGCCTCAGCCAGCCGCCAGCTTGGGACCGCTTGGTTGCTATCAGTGGCTACCATGATCCTCTCCCGCAATTAATTCACGCGTTCAAATACCAAGGAGCCTTCGAGCTGGCATTGCCGTTTGCCCAGCAGCTCAGTGATCGTATTCTCACCCCCGCACCGGTGCTGTTGCCGGTGCCGCTGCATTGGCGACGTCGTTGGCAACGAGGGTTTAATCAAAGCCTGCACTTGGCTTGGGCACTTGCCGACAACCTTGATACTCGGGTGGTTGATACGTACTTATCTCGCGCCCGACATACCGCGCCACAACAAGGTCTCAGTCGGCAAGACAGGTTACATAATCTGCGTGGTGCTTTTGCTCTTCATGGCCCGCTCCCCGCTTCTCATGTCGCTGTCGTCGACGATGTCGTCACCACCGGACAAACGGTATCGCAATTATGTCGATTACTGCGCAAAGCCGGTGCAAAAACGATCGATGTTTACTGTTTGGCCCGTACCGATCTACCCTAGCGGTAAGCGTGCTACCCCTGCACATAAAGTAGCCACATGGTTCGAGGGGTGATAGCCAAAGCAAACCGGAGTACACTGTATAAAACACACTGGATTAGTCAGGTATTTGTCGTGTCAGAAGTCAATATTTCAGAAAATGCACAAAGCCACTTTGTGAAGTTGCTTGAGCAGCAGCCCGAGGGCACCCATATTCGCGTGTTTGTTGTCAATCCAGGCACGCCAAACGCAGAGTGCGGTGTCTCATACTGTCCGCCGGAAGCGGTAGAAAGCAGTGATACCGAGATAAAATTCAACGGTTTTTCTGCGTTTATCGACGAACTGAGTCTCCCTTTTCTCGACGAAGCAGAGATCGACTTTGTCACCGATAAAATGGGCTCGCAGCTCACGCTGAAAGCACCGAACGCAAAAATGCGTAAAGTCGCCGATGATGCACCTTTGATGGAGCGCGTCGATTATGTGATTCAAAGCCAGGTAAACCCACAACTTGCCAGCCATGGCGGCCATGTGAACCTGATTGAAATCACTGATGATTCGGTGGCTATCCTCCAATTTGGTGGCGGGTGTAACGGTTGCTCCATGGTGGATGTAACCTTGAAAGAAGGGATTGAAAAGCAGCTATTGGCTGAATTTAGTGGTGAGCTACACGGTGTGCGCGATGTGACCGAGCACGCCCGGGGCGATCACTCTTACTACTAATAGACACCACCACGTTAATAGCAAAACAGGCCATGAGGCCTGTTTTTTGATCACATCAGTGAGTGAGGTATTGTTATGCGCGTCTTTTTTGCCTGTGTCTTGGTCGTCTTTCTCGCCGGTTGCTCGAAAGTGACTAAGCAAAACTACGATCAGTTGGAGGTCGGCATGAGTTATGACGTGGTAGTTGCTCACGTTGGCAAGCCAAGCCAATGTGATGACACCATGGGATTAACCCATTGCGTGTGGGGCGGTGATGGCAAACACATTAAGGTCTCGTTTGTCGCCGACAAAGCCACGGTACTGTCGGCAAAAGGGCTTAAGTAGTCCCTCCAATAGCGCCACTTAATAGCGCAACGCGTGGTCGGCAAGCAGCACCACAAAGGTCGCGAAGATATGCCATATCGAAAACTTAAAAGTCTGCCACGCGATGCCTTTTTGCGACTGGGTTTTCAGTCGCCAAGCATAGCCGACAAAAGCGAGGTTAAGGGCAGTCGCGCCCACCAGATATAGCCAACCACTCATCCCGGTCAGCCAAGGGAAAATCCCCACCACCACCAGCAATACGGTGTAAAGCAAAACCATGGTCTGAGTAAAGCGAACCCCGTGGGTGACGGGCAGCATCGGCACATCGGCTTTGGCATAATCATGGCGCCGATGAATCGCCAGCGCCCAAAAGTGGGGCGGCGTCCACGTGAATATAATCATCACCAGCAGCAGCGCATGCGCGTGGACCTCGCCTGTCACCGCCGTCCAACCAAGTAGTGGCGGCATTGCGCCGGCCAAACCGCCAATGACAATGTTTTGCGGTGTCGCGGGTTTAAGCCACTGGGTGTATACCAACGCATAACCCACCAGGCTGGCAAAGGTCAGCCAAGCGGTGAGCGGATTCAGCCACCAACAGGTAATAAAGCCGCTCACCATCAGTGCCACCGCAAACACCAAAGCGGCGCCTTGACTGACACGGCCTTCAGCAACGGGACGATGGCGAGTGCGCTGCATTTTGGTATCAATTTTCCAATCGATCACGTGATTAAACACCGCCGCAGCACTGGCTTGTGCGCCAATGCCAAATAATCCCACCAGCACCGCCGACCAGGGCGGCCAGCCGGGCGTGGCTAAACACATCCCCACCAGCGCGGTGAGAAGCAGCATGGCGACCACGCGCGGTTTGGTGAGCTCGTAATAATCACGCCAATTAGCGCCAGCAGGCGTCGATACATTAGCGGTGCGTTGATACTGTGCCATGGTGAGATCCTTGTCGGGCCGACGGTGAAAGACATAAAAACCGGGAGAGCAGTAATATGGCCAGTAGCGACAATCCACCGAGGTTATGCGCCACCGCCACACTTAGCGGCAGCAACGCGACCACGTTGGTCACGCCCAACGTAATTTGAATCGCCAACACACCACTCACTGCCATTGCCAGCGCACCCGCCCCAGCACGCCACAGCATCCATGCCCAAGCGAGCACGAATGCGGTGACCACCATGGCGCCGAGACGGTGCGTGGCATGAATGGTCACCCGCTCGGCATGATTCAGTACGCCAAACTGGTAGGTCTCGCTGTGAGGGCTGATAGGATTAAACGCCGAGGGGGTGAAAAGCTGCCACCAAGGGCTTTCGCAGATGGGTAACTGCGTACAGACCGTGGCGGCATAATTTGCTGAGGTCCAACCGCCCAATCCTATCTGTATGATCACGGCGACCACTGCCACACTGCCCACGCGGCGTGCGGGCGGCGATATTTGCATAACGGGCAGCTTGATTGCCCCTGCCAACACCGCAAGCCAAGCCAGCAAACACACCGTAGTGAAGCCACCGAGCAAATGTGCCATCACCACCACCGGCATTAAGCTTAAGGTGACCGTCCACATCCCGAGCGCCGCTTGCATGACTACCACCACACTCAGCAGCGTGGTCAGCGGCCGTAATGCCCGATAATCGGAGCGTCGCCAGCTTATCCAAGTCAACGCAAAAATAGCCAATGCTAAGGTGCCTGCGACATAGCGGTGCAGCATTTCATTCCACGCTTTTGTCACATCCAAGGGCGCGTCGGGGAACCGCAACATCGCCACCGATTGCGCAGTTCCACTGTCGGGCACGCCCAAGTGGCCATAACATCCGGGCCAATCAGGGCAGCCAAGTCCGGCTTCAGTTAAACGGGTAAACGCGCCCAGCCCAACCACCAGCACGGCCAATATCAGTGTCGATAAGACGGCGAGTTGGTAGCGACGCATTGCCATAATCAGCCTACCTTAGACAATTTAAGAAGCCGTTTAAGATCGCGCAACAAACCTTTGCCTTGCGCCACCCACTTCGTTTTATCGTCACTGACTGGATAGGCCAGCACCACATTGTTCATCGGGTCGCTAAGATAAATGGTATTTTTATCAAACGCTTGCTGCTGCCATGCCTGCGCCTGATCTGTGGTCAGGATTTGCCATGTCAGCACTTCCGGCGCTTTCTGGGCGGTGCTCGTCAGTGCCACGCTACTGACCCGGTCTCGCTCTTTGCCCACCGCAATGGGAATTTGTGTTAACTGAAACAGCGCTTGTTCACACACAGAATCACATTGCTCTGGCACCCGATAAATCAACCGCCACTGGCCTTGTTCGGGTAACCAATTTAGGGTCGCTGGCTCAGAGAGAAACTGCCCGTAATTGGTGACCCCTTTTTCATACCAGCTTTTCTCCAGCACCAATTTCGCCACCACCACAGGCAGGACAAAAATGCCAATCAATGCCACCAGCGTCATGCGTCCTTTCACATCGCTTCCCTCTGTTTTGTTTTGTACCACCAAATACCTGCGCCAATACTGACCGCGAGCGCCATCAATGCCCATTGCAAAGCATAGCCATAATGTTTTGCTGGCGGCATCACCACCGGCTGCCACACTGGCGTCACCCCAGCTTGCGCCAAGGCATCTGTGCTCGGCGTGGTCACATCCACCAGTTTTTCTGTCCGTATCAGCCACTGCGGATTAAGCGTTGGTAATTGGGCCTTCAAGGCTTGTAAGTCAATGCGCTGCCTCCGAGCGGGCCAATCATGCGGTGCCGTTTCTTTCTTGAGTACCACCCGCTTAGAAGGTGTATCAACGAAGCCAGACAGCTGGTAACGCGATGCCAACTCTGGCACCGCCGGCAAGCGGCGCAGCGCAGGCGCGGCCATCCAGCCCAACTCCACCAACCACCATTGCGATGGCTGCTGGCTTGGAATGAAGGGAAGAAAAAGGCGGTAGCCCACGCGACCTTGATGGATCTGATTGTCGAGCCACACGGCAAACTCGGGACGAAACTGGCCATCAATCGCCAGGTATTGCCCTTTTTGCACCGAGCCTGAGAGCGATTCCGGTGCTTGATTGGCCTCAAACTGTGCCAGATGTTGGGCTTTTTGCTCGCCACGCGTCCATTGCCAATGGCTTAACTTGACGAGCAGCAGGACCACAACCACAGTCAATATCAGAAACCCCATTCGCCGTCCTTGTTTCATGATTACCTATTGCGCTAAGGAGCGCTTATGTTGGTCAAAGCTATTCTGATTTGTTTACTGGTTTTTATTCTATTTAATCTTTTTCGTGCCTTGCCGGTACTCCTAAAAGGCGATAGTTCCGTGCCTTTATCGCGTTATCTCGGTCGGCGTGTGCTGTTTTCCGTGGTTGTCTTCGTATTGTTGCTGATTGCGCTCTCCATGGGCTGGATAGCCCCTAACCCGCGTCCTTACTGAGCTACAAGATATACACAAAGACAAACAAGCATAGCCAGACCACATCGACAAAGTGCCAATACCAGGCGCTAGCTTGAAAGCCAAAGTGATGCTCAGAGCTAAAATGCCCCCGCATCACACGCAGCCACACCACCAACAGCATGATGGTGCCTAATGTAACGTGTAGGCCATGAAAGCCAGTTAATAAATAAAAGGTGTTGCCATACACTCCGGAATCGAGACGCAGATTCATTTCTTGATAGGCGTGCACATACTCTTCACCTTGAAAGAACATAAACAGCGCCCCAAGCAATACCGTGACCAGTAAAAAGCCTTTCAGTCGCTCGCGCTGATTTTTTTCAATCGCGGTATGGGCAATATGGAGCGTGACCGATGAGGTCAGTAGGATAAGTGTGTTAAGCAAGGGCAGTCCCATCGCCGGCATCGCAGTGGTTTCAATTCCGCCCGGGGTCAACGTAAGTGGCCACTGAGCGACAAAATCCGGCCACAGCACCGCCGCGGTCATCGCGTTATTGCTCGCACCACCGAGCCAAGGGACAGCGATAAAACGGGCATAAAAGAGCGCGCCGAAGAAGGCACCAAAAAACATCACCTCAGAGAAAATAAACCAGCTCATTCCTTGGCGAAAAGAGCGGTCCATTTGCGCCGAGTACAGCCCTTGCATGGATTCGCGGATCACGTCGCGAAACCAGCCGGTGAGCATAATCAAAATAAGCACGGTGCCGGCCAGCAACAGCCAAGGGCCACTGCCACCAAATAAACCACCCACGGTCGCCCCCGCGCCAGCAGCGATTAAAAACAGCGCCACGGCACCGACAATCGGCCAAATACTCGCCGCTGGGACATAATAACGTTCAGGCGTCGCCATGAGCGCCTCCTTATTCCTCGGCGCTGGCGGTGACATCAAACAGCGTATAGGCCAGCGTTAAATGGTTAATGTCATCCGGCAGCTCAGGATCCACATAAAACACCAGGGGCAACGCCGCGTCCTCGCCACGTGGCAATGGCTGCCGGTTAAAACAAAAGCATTCAATCTTGTTAAAGTATTGCGCGGCTATCCCCGGTGAGACCGAGGGTACGGCTTGACCAATGGTGTCATAGCGTGCGTTATTCGTTGCGAGATAATTAATCGTGTGAGTCGCACCAGGGTGCACTTGCATCTGGTTGACTTGGGGCTCAAATGTCCAACGCATCCCCGGATTGATGTAGGCAATAAATTCAATGGTCACCAAGCGATCTTGGTTAATGCCAGCACTGGATGCGGCCGCCTCGGTATCCGTTTTGCCATTAATGCCCGTCACGTCGCAAAACACGTCGTAGAGCGGAACTAAGGCAAAGGCAAAACCAAACATACCCACGGCGAGCAACAGTAGACGACGAGCGGAGCGGGTTGATTTAGTGACCATGGCGCGCTTCCTCCAGATCCGGCGGTGTCTCAAAGGTGTGGTAAGGCGCGGGCGATGGCACAGTCCACTCCAGACCTTCGGCCCCTTCCCAAGGTTTAGCGGCAGCAGGCTCGCCACCACGCGCGCATTTAATGACGACGGCTAAAAAGATGAGTTGCGACAGACCAAAGGCAAAGCCACCAATGCTGACAATGGCGTTCACGTCGGCAAACTGCAGGGCATAATCGGGGATCCGGCGTGGCATGCCTGCGAGGCCGAGAAAATGCATCGGAAAAAAGAGAATATTGACGGAAATCACTGAGCACCAAAAATGCCACTGTGCCAGGGTTTCATTAAACATATGCCCAGTCCATTTAGGCAGCCAGTAATAGGCGGCTGCCATGATCGAGAACACCGCCCCTGAGACTAAAACATAGTGAAAGTGCGCCACCACAAAGTAGGTGTCGTGGTACTGAAAATCAGCCGGCGTGATCGCCAACATTAGCCCAGAAAACCCGCCAATGGTAAATAAGACGATAAATGCAATCGCAAACAGCATTGGCACTTCAAACGTTAGCGAGCCTCGCCACATGGTCGCCACCCAGTTAAACACTTTGACCCCAGTCGGCACCGAGATCAGCATGGTACAGAACATGAAAAACAGCTCGGCAAACACCGGCATCCCGGTAGTGAACATATGATGTGCCCATACCAGAAAGCTTAATCCTGCAATCGAGGCGGTGGCATACACCATGGAGCTGTAACCAAATAGCCGTTTGCGTGAGAACGCCGGCACGATAGCCGAGATAATGCCAAAACTGGGCAAAATCATGATGTAGACTTCTGGGTGACCAAAGAACCAGAAAATGTGCTGGAACAAAACCGGATCACCGCCCCCCGCTGCATCAAAAAAGCTGGTGCCAAAGTATTTATCGGTCAACACCATAGTCGCTGCTCCCGCTAATACCGGCATCACCGCAATTAGCAAAAAGGCGGTTATCAGCCAGGTCCAGACAAACAGCGGCATTTTCATATAGGTTATGCCAGGCGCGCGCATATTGATAATTGTCACAATCACATTGATCGCCCCCATAATGGAGCTGATCCCCATAATATGCAGGGCAAACACAAATAAGCCGGTGCTATCGGGGCTATAGGTAGTCGACAGTGGCGCGTAGAAGGTCCAGCCAAAGTTGGGGCCGCCACCTTCCATAAATAACGAGCCGATCAACAATAGAAACGCAAACGGCAGAATCCAAAAGCTCCAGTTATTCATCCGTGGTAGCGCCATATCCGGCGCCCCTATCATCATCGGCACCATCCAGTTAGCGAGCCCAGTAAAGGCAGGCATGACCGCGCCAAACACCATAATCAAACCATGAACCGTGGTCATTTGATTAAAAAAGTTGGGCTCTATCAGTTGCAGGCCGGGCTGGAATAATTCCGCACGGATCACCATTGCCATCGCGCCACCCAGCAAAAACATGGTGAAGCTGAAAATCAGATACATGGAGCCGATGTCTTTGTGGTTAGTGGTCAGCACCCAGCGCATGATGCCGCGCGGTTTGTGGTGGTGGTCGTCATGAACGGATTCTGGCGTTGTATCTGTCATAGTGCGCTCCTAAAGCTCTTCGCCCGACATCACCGCGTTAACCTGAGCGGCTTGTACCGTCTCGCCGGTGTCATTGCCCCACGCATTGCGCTCGTACGTTACCACCGCTGCTAACTCTTTGAGTGACAATTGCGGTCCAAACGCTTGCATGGCAGTGCCGGCTTTGCCGTTGACGACAATATCGATATGATCGACCAATCGATTTGGTTGCGTCGCAATCTCAGCATCCGCTAACGCTGGGAATACGCCAGGCATGCCTTGCCCTTCACTTTGATGGCACATGCCGCAGCGGCTGTCATACACTTGTTTGCCCAGCGCCATCAGTTCATCCATCGGCATTTCCATCCCCAATAAGCGTTGCTCTTCTTCGCGAGCTTGTTGCTGAGTGAGTGCGGTTTTTTGCACCCAAGCATCAAATTCTTCTTGCGGCTTGGCGATCACCACAATCGGCATAAAACCGTGGTCTTTACCGCACAGCTCGGCACACTGCCCACGATAAATGCCGGGTTTGTCGATTTTGGTCCAAGCCTCATTGATAAACCCAGGGTTGGCATCCTTTTTCACCGCGAAGGCCGGTACCCACCAAGAATGAATCACATCTTGCGACGTGATCAAAAAGCGCACCTTGCGTCCCACCGGTAACACCAAGGGTTGGTCGACTTCTAACAAATAGTTATCGCGTTTTTGTCTTTCGTTGCGGATCTGTTCAGGGCTAGAGGCAAGCAAGGAGAAAAAGGCAACATCGTGATCAAAGTAGCGGTAATGCCACTTCCATTGTGAGCCGGTCACTTGAACGGTTAAATCAGGCTTGGTGGTATCTTCCATATCGAGTAAGACTTGGGTGGCGGGGATCGCCATACCCACCAAAATGAGAAACGGTACGAGCGTCCACGCAATTTCTACCTTGGTACTTTCATGAAACGAAGCAGGCTTGGCGCCTTTGGATTTACGATGGCGGATAATGGCCCAAAACATTACGCCGAACACCAATACCCCTATCGCCACGCAAATATAGAAAATCGTCATATGCAGGTCATACACCTGCTGACTGATGGCCGTGACCCCTTGAGTCAGGTTCCACCCTTCACGTTCGGCAGCCTGCACTTGCCCAGGCAGCAAAGCCATTCCCGATGCCAGTATTGATTTATGGTAGCTCGACACGGCCCCCTCCTGCTCGCAGGCATGAATGCGTTGCACCTTTGCTTAAACCCACGCAGCTTAAGCAAAGGTTAAGGAAACAACGCGATACATACGATCACAAAAATTAACGTTTTGTTTACATTCAATCTAGGAGAGGTTTGCCCAAAGGACAAAAAATAGACAAAGAAAGATCGTGAGGCTAAGCACAGACTGAAAAGCGAAAGGCGGCATCCGCGCCGCGCTAGATCTCAATATGCAACACCATCGGGGTAAAACGCAGACGATAACGCGGCATCGCCGCCAGTGCGCGCTGCCAAAAACGCCACCTTGGGCAAGGTTTATCAAGTGGGGAGTGTTCTTCAACCCGACAGGCCCAGGGCAAGGCTTGAATGATCGCCATACGCGGATCGGCAAAACCATGTTGATAAGATTCACACCCCAGTTTCTGGCCGATCCGGCTATGGCACTTATCTCCCGCTAAGACTAAACAGGCCTCAACTTGCGGAAAATAGCGACTAATATACTGGCAAAATGCAGAAATTTCTTGGTTGGTGCACTCAAGTAAGGCTTGATCGCAAATTAACATGGTCGGATGACCCGCAGGGACCGCCAGTTGCGCCAGCCAATCAAGCTGTTTGACCGACCCTTGCACCATTCGGAAACGCTCACTGGTGTGGAATAAACGCTCTCGCCATAACAAGGTTTCGTCAACATCGACTTCTAACCAACGACAACGGCCGTTATCCAGTCGATAAAAGCGGGTATCTAACCCACCACCAACATTAATGATCCATGCCGTGGGATGCTGAGCAAGAAACTGTTTAACAATGGCATCACACTGGCTAGTGAGCGTGGCATAAAGAAGCTGGGTTTGATCGAGGTTGTGCCAATCACATTCGGGCTGCATGACACACCCTTGGCATGCGGCGGCCGCCATGGGGTCATAGATCACGCCATTGTCAGTCAGGCTCTCACGACTGCGCAGCCACATGGGCTTAAATAGCTTACTGGGAACAGAATGCTGTTGCGTACGCACGGACACCTCCACACACGATAATCAAGGATGATAATAATTATCGTTTAAATGTAGAGAAATGCAAAGATGTTTTTTTAACCGCATTCCATTGGCGGACATCAATGTCCGCCAACGTGGGAAATCACATCCAGTCGGTATTGCGAATCACACCAACAGCAACACCTTCAATCGTCAGTGATTGTGCAGTTAAATCCACCGAGATCGGCATAAATTCATCGTTTTCAGCATGAAGAACAACATTCGACCCTTTCTTCTCTAGCCGTTTGACGGTGACATCGTCATCCACTCGCGCGACGACCACTTGGCCATTATGTACGTCTTGTGTTTTGTGCACCGCCAGTAAGTCACCGTCAAGAATGCCAATATCTTTCATGCTCATACCGCTAACTCGCAGTAAAAAGTCGGCACTTGGCTTAAACAAGGCTGGATCGACCTGATAGAGGCTCTCAACATGCTCTTGTGCCAAGATGGGCTCACCCGCCGCGACACGGCCAATTAAAGGCAAGCCTTGGTCATCAGGCGTCACCACTTCTTCTTCGCTAATTAAGCGAATACCGCGTGATGCCCCGGGAATAATCTCGAGTACGCCTTTGCGCGCCAACGCTTTCAAATGCTCTTCGGCAGCGTTCGCGGAGCGAAACCCCAGCTGACGGGCGATTTCGGCACGTGTTGGGGGCATCCCTGTGTCTTCAATATGGGTTTTAATCAGCTCGAAGATTTGTTGCTGTCTCGCGGTTAACGGCTTCATGCTCTTACCTGTCTTTTTATACAGTTAACTGTGAGTATATCCAGTAACATACGGCTTGAAAAGGACTAATTATAGACACGAGAAGCGGATCTCATTGTCGATAGCCGATTCAAACGCGCGCAATCTCGCGTCAATTCTCTGCCTTTGGTTGCAAGTTCGCAGCCATTTTCTGCTATCCTTGGCGCGCATTTTGAATTTGAGGCACTGACAATCATGGCGCTCTGGCAAAAGATTTATTACAAGCTATTGAATTTGCCGCTTTCTGCCTGGGTAAAAACCCAATGTATCCCCTCTGAACCGGTCGAGCAGCTAAACCTGTCTCTCGCACGTCCTATTGTGTACGTGTTGCCGTTTCAGTCTCATTCTGATTTATTAACGCTACGGCGAACCTGTTTACGTCAAGGATTACCGGATCCATTAAAGCCCCTCATTATTGGCGATACCACACTGCCGCGCTATGTCTTTATTAGTCACGGTCGTAAGGTCTTTTCCGCGGATCAAGACTTGCCCAAACGCTCCTTAGCACATTTTCAAGATCTGCTGCGCTTACATCGTCAAGATAGTGAATTGGATATCCAGCTGGTTCCCGCTTCCGTGTTGTGGCAACGCGATCCGGGTAACGAAACACAACGCCACCAAGCAACGCTGCACGCAATGAATGGGCCAGAAAAATTCTGGACCATCCTTACGCGTGGCCGTGATGGCATGGTGCGGTTAAGCCAAGCGGTATCCTTGCGCTATATGGCGGATAAACACGGCACCGATCAGGCGATCGCCCATAAACTGGCGCGAGTGGCAATGATCCACTTTTCGCGGCAAAAACTCGCGGCTTCAGGCCCACGCTTACCTAATCGTGCTTTGCTCTTCAAACGCCTACTGGCGTCAAAGGCCATCGACAAAGTCGTCCACGATGAAGCACAAAGCCGTGATGTGTCAGTTGAAAAAGTTCGTAAAGAAGCCGTCGACATGATGGAAGAGATTGCGGCAAACTTTTCGTATCGTTTGATTCGATACAGCGACCGCATTCTAACCTGGCTTTGGAATAAACTGTATCAAGGCCTTCATGTTAACAATGCCGAACGGGTTCGCCAGCTGGCACAAGATGGTCACGAGATTGTCTATGTGCCTTGCCATCGCTCGCACATGGATTACTTGCTGCTCTCGTACGTACTGTATAAAGAAGGCTTAGTGCCGCCGCATATTGCCGCGGGTGTCAACCTCAACTTCTTCCCTGCCGGGCCGCTCTTCCGTCGCGGTGGCGCCTTTTTTATTCGCCGCAGTTTTAAAGGCAATCGCTTATATTCCACCGTTTTTCGTGAATACTTGGCCGAGTTGTTTGCCCGCGGTTATTCGGTCGAATATTTCGCTGAAGGCGGGCGCTCGCGCACTGGTCGCTTACTGTCGGCCAAAACGGGGATGTTATCGATGACCTTGCAAGCCATGCTGCGCGGGCAACAGCGTCCTATCACCTTAGTGCCTGTCTATATCGGCTACGAGCATGTGATGGAAGTGAACACTTATGCCAAAGAGCTACAGGGCCAGCGTAAAGAAAAAGAGAGCTTTGGTCAGGTAATCGGGATCGTGCGTAAGTTGCGCAATTATGGCCTTGGCTATGTCAACTTCGGTGAGCCGATTGCGCTCAATCAACACCTCAATGAGAAAGTGCCAGATTGGCATGATTATATTGATCCAATGGAGCCTCAAAAGCCGGCTTGGATGAATCCAGTGGTGAGTGAGTTAGCGACCAAGGTCATGACCCATATCAACGATGCCGCCGCGACCAATGCGCTGAACCTCTGTGCGACCGCGCTGCTCGCCTCGCGCCAACGAGCCCTGAGCCGAGAAGCCTTAGAAGCACAGCTTGCGGTCTATCAAGGCCTACTGACTCAGGCCCCATATTCCACCAGTAGCAGTGTCCCACAAGCCTCGCCGGTAGAATTGGTCGAGCATGCGTTGTCGTTAAATAAACTGGTGGTCGAGAAAGACACCATGGGTGAAGTCATTTCGCTTGATCGCCAGCAAGCCATCTTAATGACTTACTATCGCAACAATGTGATCCACCTAGTGGCACTGCCATCACTGATTGCACAAATCCTGGTAACCCACCAAACCATCAGTCAATCCGGCTTGCGGGCTTGTGTGCAGCAGTTGTATCCCTTGCTCAAAGCAGAACTCTTTATGAGCTTTGATGATGCCGGACTCGACAGCTACTTTGATGCACTCTTACATGCCATGCATGCGCAGTCCTTGTTGTGCTGTGAGGGCGACAAAGTCACCATGAATAATGCCAAGCTCGGCGAGCTACAATTACTCGGCCGTACCATTGCCGAAACCCTGCAGCGCTATGCCATTACCTTGACCTTGTTCACCCATCAGCCACACATTGATAAGCGCGATTTGGAAAAACACAGCCAAATGTTAGCGCAACGACTCAGCCGTTTGCATGGTATCAATGCGCCTGAGTTTTTCGATAAACAGGTCTTTACTATCTTTATCGATACCCTGCGCGAGCAAGGCTATTTAGACGATGATGCCAAAGCCAATGCTGAGCGCATCCAGGCCTTAAATGACTTTGTCTGTGGTTTGATCTCACCAGAAGTGCAATTAACAATTCAAGCCGTGCTAAATCAGCCGCTGAATGAAAGCCAGCCTGATGATAGCTAACAGGGTACCGTCAGCTTGTAGTGCCCATAAGCTCTTGGTTTTCATAAGCTCTTGGTTAACATAAGATATTGATTAAAAAGCTATTGACGGCCAGAAACAGTTAGATACTTAAAAAAGGCGCTTCATTCAGAAGCGCCTTTTTAGTGTCTCGTTGTTGATGATAAGAGCGATAACATTAACCGTAAATACCGACCAAAACACCAATGAATACCACTAAACCGACATAGTTATTGTTTAAAAAAGCCTGAAAACATGCCATGCGTTCCCGTTCACGGGCAAGATAGTGTTGATAAACAAATAGCGCAAAGGCCGCTAATAGGCTCCATTGGTAACCGGCCGCCAGCTCTAGCCATTGCCCGGCGAGCATCAATAGCGCAAGCGTCAATAACTGCAATACACCAACCGCGGCTTTATCCCAACGTCCGAACAAGATGGCGGTCGATTTAATCCCAATCTTTAGATCATCATCGCGGTCCACCATGGCGTACAAGGTGTCGTAAGCAATAGTCCAGCAAATATTGGCCATAAATAGCAGCCAAATCACCGGAGGGAGTGCCCCTTGTGCCGCGGCAAACGCCATCGGGATCGCCCAGCTGAACGCCAGCCCCAACACCAGCTGGGGAAGATGGGTATAGCGCTTCATAAACGGGTAAATAAACGCCAGCGCCACCCCAACAAACGAGAGCTGGATGGTGAGCGTATTTTGGGTTAATACCAATAAAAATGCGCCTAACACTAGCGCAATAAAGAAACCAAGCGCTTCTTTCTCGCCAATCCGCCCTGAGGGCAAAGGGCGCGCTTTGGTGCGTTTGACGTGACCATCAAAGTGGCGATCCGCATAATCGTTAATCACGCAGCCGGCAGCACGCATCATATACACCCCGAGCACAAAGACGACCAGGGTCAGCAACGCCGGCATGCCATCGGCGGCTAAAAATAACGCCCATAATGTTGGCCAGAGTAATAATAAAGTGCCAATGGGACGGTCTAAACGTGCAAGCTGGCCATAAGCAGCCAATTTCGTGCTCATGCAGGCGCCTCCTTGCCATATAAGGGCGAGTGAGGCAAAAAGAGTTCGGCCACTAACATGGGTCGATTATGGAGCCAAAGACGTGAGCGACGGGCATAAAGCTGGTGTGACAAGCAAGAGACATGCGCGGTTTCAATCGCATCGCGGCGAGAGGCGCGCTGTTTAAACACATGCTGACCCAGTGGTTCGGTGCCCAACGCGTGCAAATGTCCTCCTTGCCCTTCTAAGGTGGAAGCCGGCATTAGCGTTCGCGCACAGAGCCAAGCTTGTCCGTCACCTTTGAGGACGACTTCCCGTACCACACAGGCCTCTGGGCCAATCAAAGCGGTTTCATGATCGGTCAATTTGTCCGGCGTCAGTTGATAGACCTGGAGCACGTCGACATCGAAATCCTGACAGTGGCGTTTGAGTCGTGCCGTCATGGAGTGTGATTCTAACAACCAGCTGCCTTCTGCGGTGCGCTTTAACGCCGCAATATCGGGTCGCTCCCAGCGTGCCTGTTGCAGCGCCTCTAGATAGGTATGATTTAAGTCTGACATTATTTCCTGTGCCACATCGCGCAAAATTCGCCTGTCCGTCCCCCTATGAGGCGGACAATGTTGCTATACTCGGCGGGTAATTGTATCAGGCTGACCGCGATTGGAGAATGCGCACGGCCTACTCCTATCACATCATCAACCGAATTTTTGGGTGGCTATGAGTAAACGACAACCCCTATTGATGGTACTGCTGAGCCTGTTGTTATGGGTCAGTACCGCCGTCCAGGCACAAGAAGAAGGCAGTAACGGCAACCAAGCAAAGTACAGTTACTTTTCCTTAGAGCCTGAAATTACCACCAATTATGTCACCGAAGGCCCGCAGCTCGGTTTTATCAAGGTGAAAGTTGAATTGATGGTCGATGATCCTAAGTGGGTCAGCGAGCTGGAATACCACTCGCCGCTTATCCGCGATGTCATCATAGAAACCTTGGCGCAACAGACCGCGAGCAAAATTAAATCGCTGTCGGGACGCGAAGCGATTCGCAAAGCATGCCTAGAAAAGGTCAACGCGCTTCTTCTTGCCGAAACCAATCGCAGAATGCTGGCCGACCTTTTATTTACCAAGTACCTCTATCAGTAATCACCCAACTGACGGCATATCCTCAGGGACGGCATGGCTGATCACCTCTAGGTGGCTGCCTTGTGCCGCTAACATCTCCTGAATTTGCGCGGGCGGAGTGACATCGGTAAAGACCATATCCAGTTGGGTAATATTGCCCAAGTTCACCATCGCATTACGACCAAATTTAGTATGGTCAGCGGCCAACATCACACAGCGGCTATTGTCTAAAATGGCTTTTTTAACCCGCACCTCATGATAGTCAAAGTCCAGTAATGACCCATCATCGTCAATACCACTGATCCCTAAGATGCCAAAGTCGAGTCGAAACTGAGAGACAAAATCGAGCGTGGCCTCTCCCACAATCCCACCATCACGATTGCGTACCTCACCACCGGCAATAATCACCGTAAAATCCTGTTTCGGCATTAAGATCGCCGCCGCATTGAGGTTATTGGTGACTACCCGTAAGTTATGATGATCCAGCAATGCGCGCGCCACCGCCTCTGGGGTGGTCCCAATATCAATAAATAACGTTGCGCCGTCGGGAATGTGCTGCACCAGCGCCTGAGCGATGGTATCTTTTTCCTGTTGTTGCAATACTTTGCGGGTCGCATACGCGGTGTTTTCAGAGCTGGAGGGCACGGTGGCGCCACCGTGATGGCGGCGAATTTGATTTTCTGCTGCCAACTCATTGAGATCACGTCGAATCGTTTGTGGGCTGACATTGAAGCGCTCAACCAAGTCTTCCGTGCTCACGTATCCTTGTGATTTAACCAGATCAATGATTTGCTGATGACGTTTGTTTTGCTTCACTGCATCTCCCCTTACAAAAAAAGCCCCCGCGATCACGAGGGCTTCCTAGTTTACGCATAGCCACTAGGCAATGCCAAGACAGATCATTTAGGCAGCGTGCACAGCCGCGTCACGGCGCACACGATGCTCTCCCACCCACGCAAGGCACAAGAAGAAGATGGCCAAGCCACAGCCACCGGTGAGCAGCATAAAGCCACCGTCCCAGCCAAAGTGATCCACGGTATAACCCAGAGCAATGTTTGCGACAACCGCGCCACCTAGGTAACCAAATAGCCCGGTCAGTCCTGCCGCGGTACCCGCCGCTTTTTTCGGTGCTAGCTCCAAGGCATACAGACCAATGAGCATCACGGGGCCATAAATTAAGAAGCCAATCGCAACCAGTGCCACCATATCGATACCCGGGTTGCCGGCGGGGTTAAACCAATACACCAACACAGCGACCGTCACCAGCACCATAAATAGCACCCCGGCTGGCGCACGAGCCCCTTTAAAGAACTTATCGGACATCCAACCGCACAACAGTGTGCCTGGGATACCGGCCCATTCATACAAGAAGTAGGCCCAAGACGATTTATCCACGGTAAAGCCTTTGGCTTCATCCAGGTAAACCGGCGCCCAATCGAGCACGCCATAGCGAATCAAGTAAACAAAGGCATTGGCAATCGCGATATACCACAACAGACGGTTTTTCATCACGTAGGTGACAAAGATGTCTTTGGCAGACATTTCTTTTTCAAATGCTTCTTCGTCGTAGTTATCCGGATAATCGTCTTTGTACTCTTCAATCGGCGGCAGGCCACACGATTGTGGGATATCTCGCAAGGTAAACCAGATAAAGACAGCGACCAACGCAGCAAAGAATGCCGGCACATAGAAAGAAGCGCGCCAGTCGTCGTTAAACAGCCATAAACCCAGTAAGAACAAAGGACCAATCAGTCCGCCACCAATGTTATGGGCAACGTTCCAAACGGAGACTAGCTCACCACGCTCTTTCCGTGACCACCAGTGCACCATGGTGCGTCCACAAGCCGGCCAGCCCATACCTTGCACCCAGCCATTGATAAACAGCAGCACAAACATGATGGCAATACTGCTTGTCGTCCATGGCAAAAGGCCAAAGCTGAACATCACCAGTGATGACATTAACAGACCGGCACTTAAGAAATATCTTGGGTTTGAGCGATCAGACACGCTGCCCATGAGGAACTTGGACAAACCATAAGCGATGGATACCGCCGCCAATGCGACACCTAGATCGCCGCGACTAAAGCCATATTCATCAATCAGAAACGGCATCGCCAAGCTAAAGTTTTTACGCACCAGATAATAACCGGCATAGCCGATAAAAATACCAAAAAATAATTGCCAGCGCAGTCGGGTATAAGTGTCACCGATCTGTGACTCTGGCAATCTTTGCCGGTGAGCTGCCGGCCGAAAGATTCCAAACATGGGAGGGTCCTCAGTAAGATGTACGCGATGGATTAATTAAAAAGATAAAAATCAAACAAGTGAGCAACTAAAATTTCGATTTCGCTCAACAAATGGAATAATTACTCAAAATGAAAACCAAAACCGTGAAAGCGAACATAAAAACATAGATCTGACGCAAAAAGGGTATGCGTTCGAACAAAAAAAGAGCAATTCATTGCTCTTTTTTTAGGGCACAGTGGTATCTGTCGATGAACGAGGGGTTAGCGGATAGTCAAGCGTGGCGTTTTGCGTCCCATAAACCCAGGACACAACCGATGATTAAGCCAAATAAATGCGCCATATTGGCGATGTTCATGCCCATAGGCTGGAAAAATCCAATCACAAGCCATGCCAGCATAAAGATCACATAGGGTTTTTCGATGGTTAATCCACGCTCGGGAGCCAACCAAGTTAGCCACCATAAATAGCCCAGTAGCGCATAAACCACGCCGGAAAGCCCACCAAAATACGGGCCGTCTAACCAATATTGGCCTAAGCCTGAGAAAAGTGCGGCAAAGAGAAAGATCTGCACCAGCTTACTGCTACTATCGAGACGCTCAATTCGACCTCCGAGTACCCACCACCACAACAAATTAAAGATGATGTGTAAGGCAGAAAAATGCAGCAGCGCATGGCTGAATAAACGCCATAATTGCCATTGTTGGCTGCTGTCTGCAGGAAACAGCAGACGACGCGCCACCACATCAAAGCCGCCGAGGGTCATCAGCGTAAACAAGGCCACACAGATAAACATGATACTCAAGGTAACCGGGCCAGATTTCTCTTTTACCGTTTGCCATAATCGAGCTGAGGGGTAGTGAAAGCGTGCTTGGCGCGTCTCGGCAACTTGCCAAGACGCCGCTTGATAACGACTATGTGTTGGATCGGCAATAAAACGTTCAAGCTCGTTGTCGACCCATGCTTTGTCGTCGTCATTAATCAACCAAACCGCAACGTGTGCGTCTGGCTCTGGCGCGAGCTCAAGGCTAACATCATGCGCGGCCGCGTAATCGATAAAAGCTTGTGCCAAGCGCGCATTGGGCAATACCGCGATTTTTTGCATGGGCTGTCCTATTTTATATCGATCCCTGATGCGGTCGGCAGTGACTGTCGATGCCAGGCTTCAAACCCACCATCGACACTATAAACCGCATCGAAGCCTTGATTGATCAAATACTGTGCCGCCCCTTGGCTACTGATCCCGTGATAACACATCACCAAGACGGGTTGATCAAAATCGACCTGATCCATAAACGCCACCAGCGTGTCGTTGGTGAGGTGATAGGCCTCTTGAGGATGCGCGACCTGAAAGGTTTGAGGATCACGAATATCCACTAATACTGCATTTTGCTGATCATCGTTCAGCATTTCCCACGCATCGGTCACAGAGATATGTGCGAACTGATCCATACCTTATACCTCTCCACTCACAAAGTTATTCCCAGCTGATGTTACACGAGGATCGCGTGCGCCTCGAGATGAACCCGCATTGTACCTGAGTTTGTCTCCCCCCGCCTGTCTAGCAATACTCGCTTTGTTTGATTTTTGATCGTTTGTGGACAAAGGTGTGAATTGCGTTGATAAGCGATGATCGTATCTAAGGATCCACTACATATAGTATGGATCCAGGATAAGCTGTGTATAACTTGCTATGGCGATGAGTACCGCCTGGTTTTCAGGCATAAAAAAAACCGGCCAACGGACCGGTTTTTCTTCACGAAACCAATACAAGGATCAGGAGGCGCTATAGCGCATCGCCAATGGCTTGCTTTAATTTCTTCATCGCATTTTTTTCTAATTGTCGCACACGCTCTGCGGAGACTTGATAATGCGTTGCCAAGTCTTGCAACGTTGCCTTATTGTCCTCTAACCAACGAGCACGAACAATATGCTGACTACGTTCATCCAAGCCTGATAACGCATTCGCCAAGCGACGATTAGCGTGCGCTTCCCAGTTTTCTGCCTCTAGAGACTCGGCAATATCTGAGCTTTTGTCCTCTAGGTAGTAAACCGGCGCCATTGGGCCATTTTCACGCTCATCGTCTGCCGATGCGGGCGCTTCAAAGGTCGGATCTTGTGCCGCTAAACGGGCTTCCATCTCACGAACTTCTGACGCCTCAACGCCAAGCTGCTCCGCGACCATATTCACTTCGTCGTTATTAAACCAACCCAAGCGCTTCTTATTTTTACGTAAGTTGAAAAACAGCTTACGTTGCGCTTTGGTCGTTGCCACTTTAACGATACGCCAGTTACGTAATACGTACTCGTGAATTTCGGCTTTGATCCAATGGACGGCAAATGACACCAGACGTACGCCAACTTCAGGGTTGAAACGTTTGACCGCCTTCATTAAGCCAATGTTGCCTTCTTGAACCAAATCCGCGATGGGTAAGCCGTATCCGGTGTATCCACGGGCGATGTGAACAACAAAACGCAAGTGAGATAAGATCAGCGACTTTGCCGCCTCCAAATCACCATGATAATGGAGACGCTCGGCCAGCGAATGCTCCTCTTCCGCGCTGAGCATAGGGTGGCTGTTAACCGCTTGCAGATAACCATCGATGTTACCTTGTACAATCGGTGCCAATGCGTTCATCTCTTTTGTCATTCAAACCTCGTTTCCGAATCGTCGAAGACCGAATTGCTATTAAGCATGCAAAAATATACCCAAGCGGGGGAAAACTGCAAGCCCTGATGTCTCTCTCGTTGTTCTATGACCGTATTATTCCTATACAGGTTCAATCTCTTTTAAGTGACGGCGCGTCGCCAGCAAGGCAGCGCCTACGCCAAGCAAAACGGATCCCATCAATAATAGCAAAGACTCATCCCAACTCAGTCCGCTGAGGGTAAAGGGCTTGTCATATAGCTGTGCAAATTGGTGGACGGCACCATCCATCAGCCACGTATTCATGGCAGTGAGAATCCAGGCCACGACTGCGGCTAAGCTCCCCAGCCAAGCGCCCATATATAAATAGGGACGCAGAATAAAACTGTCCGTTGCGCCCACCATTTTCATCACCTGGATCCGGGGTTGATGATGCAGGACCTGTAAGCGCAGCGTATTCCCGACCAGCAAAACAACAGCCGCCAGCATTAAAATAGAAAATAACCACGCCATCGTCATCGCCAAGGTCTTAATGGCATCAAGACGCGCGAGCCAGTCGGTATCGAGCCGCACTTCAGCGACCTCATCCCGTTGCCTTAATTGCTCTGCTAATCCACTCGCGCGATCCGACAGTGTCCGAGTGCTGTCATTATCAGCATCTCCCCTGGGAACCACCACGATCACGCTGGGAAGAGGATTGTCCTCCAATAAAGTGACCGCTTGATGAAAGCCACGCTGCTTTTTAAGCGCGGTCATGCCTTCAGACGGTGACACATAGGTGACGCTATCAATACCTGGCCACGTTTTCAGTGTGTCCGCCAGCGCCTGTCCCTGTTGCTCAGATTGTGTCGGCGACAAGAAAACATTGATCTCTGCTGGGCTTTGCCACTGCGCACTTACCGCGACCACATTTTTAGCTAGCAAATAGAAGGTCGCCGGCAAAGACAAGGCAACGGCCAACACCATCAGCGTGAGTAAATTACCCATCGGACGCTGAAAAAGATCACGCCAAGCCGTCAATGCGTGACGTTGCTGGGTCTGAATAAATGATTCAGCCATGCCCCACCTCCGCTAAGCTTCCGTGTTGAAGGTCAAAGCGCCGTAAATGGTTGTATTGTTCGAGCAGGCTGGTGTCATGCGTTGCCATCAAGATGGTCACCCCGACTTGATTGAATAAGCGGAATAATTCCATGATTTGCGCAGACAACGCCGCATCTAAATTTCCGGTCGGCTCATCAGCCAACAGCACTTGGGGACGATTGACCACCGCACGCGCAATCCCTACCCGCTGTTGCTCACCACCGGACAGTTGTATGGGGTTACAACGCGCTTTATCAAGCAAACCAACTTTATCGAGCGCGGCTGAAACCCGCTTTTTGATTTCATTGTCTGACTGCTGCTCAATCCGTAAGGGCAAGGCGACATTTTCGAACACGGTCGCGTCCATCAGCAGTTTATGATCTTGAAAGATAATCCCTAAATGACGACGCAAAAAGGGAATATCTTGACGCGGGAGGCGCGATATATCGTGGCCGTTGAAATAAATGTGTCCATCACTGGGACGTTCAATGGCACAAATTAGTTTCAACAAGGTGCTCTTCCCTGCGCCTGAATGACCCGTGAGCAGGGCCATGTCGCCTTTAGGCAATTCAAAATTAACCTTTTGTAAGGCCTGACGTCCCCCGCGATAGGCTTTGCTGACTTGCTGAAACTGGATCACGGTTATTCCTCCCGGCTAAACAGCGCCTCGATAAAGTCATTGGCGTTAAAGGTGCGTAAATCTTCAATGCCTTCACCGACACCAATATAGCGAATCGGAATATTAAATTGTTCAGCCACCGCAAAAATCACCCCGCCTTTTGCGGTGCCATCTAATTTAGTGAGGGTAATACCGGTGATCGGTGCTATCTCATTAAATAACTTGGCCTGACTGATCGCATTTTGCCCGGTGCCTGCATCGAGGGTAAGCATCACTTCGTGCGGGGCACCTACGTTCAGTTTTTGCATCACACGGACAATTTTGCGTAGCTCTTCCATCAAGTTGGCTTTGTTTTGCAAGCGTCCGGCGGTATCGGCAATCACCACATCGACATTTCGTGCTTTGGCCGCTTCAATCGCATCATAAAGCACAGACGCGCTATCAGCGCCGGTATGCTGGGCAATCACGGGCACGTGGTTACGCTCACCCCAAGCTTGCAGTTGTTCAACGGCGGCAGCACGGAAGGTGTCACCGGCGGCTAACATGACCGATTTGCCTTGATCCTGAAATTGGCGTGCCATTTTGCCGATCGTGGTCGTTTTACCCACGCCATTAACGCCAACCATCAAGATCACATAAGGCTTTTGATCCGTCAGCACCAAGGGTTGCTCAACGCTTTCCAGCATGTGCGCCATTTCTTGTTTGAGAATGCCGTACAGGGCTTCACCATCTTTGAGATCGCGACGGCTGGCCTTATCGGTGAGGTTATCAATGATTTTGGTCGTGGCTTCCATCCCTACATCAGAGATCAGCAACTGTTCCTCAAGCTCTTCAAATAGCTCTTCATCGATTTTCTTGCCGCTAAACAAGCTAAAGAAGCCGGAGCCGAGGTTGGTTTTGGTTTTTTGCAGGCCACGTTTTAACCGCGCAAAGAAGCCTTCACGTTGCGGTTTTTCGCGCACCGCTGGCTCTGGCTCTGGCTCTGGCTCTGGCTCTGGCTCTGGCTCTGGCTCTGGCTCTGGCTCTGGCTCTGGCTCTGGCTCTCTGGCTCTGGCTCTGGCTCTGGCTCTGGCTCTGGCTCTGGCTCTGGCTCTGGCAAGCTACCCGTGTTGATTTCGCCCTCAGGTGCAAGGCTTTCTTGTTGATTTTGTGAAGCAGTTTCAACAGACGTATCCGTCGACGTCACTGACGCCACCGTATCGTCCGCCACGTCTGGCGAATGCGTTGATGATTCTTGTTCTGGGTCCGGCTGTGCCTGGTCTTTTTTACGACCCAAGCCCAACCATGACATAAATCCACGTTTCTTTTTTTCTGCCATTGGCAAATCCTAAAGCATGCTTGATACAATCAGCGGCACAATACCGAATCGGCATAGTCTACCACCTTCTTAACGGTCAAAAAATCTATGGTTAAACGCGCCAACCGCAAACCCTCATCGCCTACCCCTTCTCGTGGGGTTGGGTCTGTCCGTATTATTGCTGGCCGCTGGCGTGGCCGTAAGCTTGCGGTACAAGACGCGCAAGGGCTCCGCCCCACCACTGACAGGGTGAAAGAAACCGTTTTTAACTGGCTCGCGCCTTATTTGCCAGAGGCTCGCTGCCTCGATATTTTCGCAGGAAGTGGCGGACTCGGCTTTGAAGCGCTCTCTCGTGGCGCAAGCTGGGTCCATTTTTGTGAGAAACATCCCGCGGCAGCCAAACAATTACGGGCTAATTTAGATCACCTTGGGGCGCAAAACGCACACATTGATTACGGCGATGCGCTCGCCCTACTTGCCACCGCCCCCAAAGACGGTCCGTATGATATTGTGTTTGTCGATCCGCCTTTTCATCAAGGCCTACTCGAGGACACCTTGGCCGCGTTAGACGCCAATCATTGGCTTGCGCCAAACGCCTGTGTTTATGTCGAAGCCGAGAGTGATTTAGAGGCCTATCAGATCCCCGCGCATTGGCACTGTCACCGTGAAAAACGCGCAGGACAAGTCAACTACCGGTTATATTTTACTGAACCCGATCATTAAGCAAACAAGACCCGTGAGAGAAAAACTATGAAAGTGTTAATCTTATTGGCGAAAGCCGCCATCGCCTTTGTGTGGCTGGTGTTGATTGCCAATATTGTCCATCCTTTTCCTGGTGTCGCCGCCATGGCACTGTACATCATGACGGGCTTTTTGTTGGTCATGCACGGCTTACAAATGCTGATCTTTTTAGGGGCCTTTGGCGATAAAGTTGCCATGAGCCGCTGGGAGAAGTGGTCAATTCTGATTTTTGGGATCTTTGCGCTGCTCGATATTCGCCGTAAGTATATGGTGTAACGCAATCACTCGCGACTATGCTGGCACTGCCAGCATAGTTCAAAGCTACCGGCATTCTCTTCACCGCATGCTTGGCAAATCCAATGGGTGTGACTTTGGGCTTCGTATTCCTGTAGCAACGTCCGCGCCTGAGTCACCTTTTCTGGCTCGACCCACAAGGTGACCCCCTGAACATCCGGGGGTAGCTCTCCCACCGCGGCACTCAATGTTTCACCTTTTAACACGCAATCAATCTGGTGGCTGACCAGTAACCCTTTTAGGCTGTGTGCTTCTAAGAGGTTCATCGCTTGATAGACTTGCTCCATGGTTATCCTCCTTGGGCGATCACCACTGAGGCGCTAATCAATGCTTGCGCCACAAAGTAACTCGACATCACCATCGCTTGTGCTGCACGGAACTCACCTTTAAAACGCGCAAAGGCAAGCACCGTATCTGAGAACATGAATAATATTGCTCCCGCAAACGCCATCCCTGCTGCGAGAGAATGGGTGTTCAACCAGTACTCGCCTGCGGCCCATACCATCTGTGTGATCACGGCAATATAGAAAGCAACCGGTAAGGCAAAACGCCCAAGGTTGGGAAGTAGCAAAAGAAAGACGATCACTCCAAGGCCTGAGAGCATGGCGGGTAACCACCACACCATGTGGCCGTCAAATTGTGCCCAGAACGCAAATATATAAACGAGATGTGCGAATAAAAAGCTGGTTAACCCATGGACAAATCTGTCTTTGGGTAGCATTAAAAAGACATCACCGACCACTGACAGTAATAGTGCAACGAATACCCATTGCGCATAATGGGAGACGCTAAGGTGTGCACCAACAATGAGCATCAGCAGCACAATGGTCAGCGGTTTAAAAAGATAAAACTGCCAACGCGGGCCCCGGTAGGCTGCGGAGATATGCAGCAGTCCAGAACAACAGACAGCGAACCAGCTCCACATGATTATCATTCCTTTCACAACAAGGACGCCAAGTCTAGGCAGGTTAGCGAAGATGTCCAGTGTACCTTGATAAGAACAAGATCCAGTTTAAAAAAATCGTAACGTTAACGAGGGGTGACAGTCGCGGCGCGTCGTTCGTTAGCCGCTCCATTGCGGCCAAACTTGCGCGTAAAAACCTATCGCCCCGGCGGTAAACAGCAGAATAAGGGCAGCAGCAAGGCGCCATATTAAGCGGTTGCTTCGCGGTACCAGTTCCGACTCACAATACTTGCTTACCGATATAAATTTACGTATATCATCGACTTGGTAACCGTCTTCATGCACCACTTTATTCCTAATGGTCGCCACGAAGCGCAGCTTTTTGACCACATCATGGGGAAGCCGTTTTTGACTGCTGTCGATAAGCTGGTGGAGCCCTTTCCCTTCCGCGTGGTAGTGCTGGCGCAGTAAGCTTTCTAGGCGCTTACTGTGCTTAATAACCACTGCTACATCATCCATGATCTCTCTCCTTGCTGGCTCACTGCCATCTTTCTAGTATGACGGTTTTTACGCCCTTTAGGGATTCGCGATTTCATGATTGGGATCTGACTCCGTATACATGCTTTCAATTACTTATGACTGCTTTTATCGCAAAAAGTGTCATCCACTAGGGAACCAGCCACGCGGTGATGCGCTGACGCTGTAATAATGCCGTTATCAACGCCGCGCCTGCAAACGCATAAATCGTCAGAGCCGGGATCCATAGCCACGATGGCGATAAAGTGGGCCAGTATGCGCGCACCGGCCAAAGGAAAATCGGATGAATCAAATAAATGCCGAGGCTATAACGACTTAGCGTGGCCACCCATGATGGTGTGGTTCGTCCCTGCCGCCACTGCCGAACCGCCAAAAAGACCGCGGCGCTGATCAGTACCGTGTTGATCGTCGTGTAAGATAACCAGCCTTCGGTGATATAACGCTGGTATTGGATACTGGTACCAAGCACATGGTATCCGGTCATTCCCACGGCGAGTAACCCTAAAAACCACCAAAGAGGCCGCGCGCGAGGGTAATAATGAAGCCAAAATCCCAGCCACAAATAACCGCCATAAAGAATAAAGTCATTCCGCCACCACCCCTGCGCGCCCGATAAATACCAGGCGGTGACGCCCATCCACGCAAGCCCCACCGCTGCCACGCCCGGTGCCGATAAATGCGCGACAATGGGACGCAGTATCGGAATCCAAAGTAATAGCGGGATGTAATAGTAAAAAAACCCCAGGTGATAATAGGTTTCATGGTCGGGCGCAGCGTGTAATGTTTGCGCTACCGTCTGCCAAGAAAAGCCTTCAGCAGTAAGTCCAGACAAGCCCGCGAACAATAGCGACCAAAGCACAAAAGGCACCACCACTTTCATCACCCGACGCTGAATAAAGTGTCTAAGCGTGAACCGGTGCGAGGACGACAACAGCAACACCCCTGAAATCATAATAAATATCGGCACCACCCAGCGGCTGGCGCTATTGAGTCCAACCGCCACGCTCCAATCTGATAAAGCGATCTGACCAATTTCCGTGCGATACGGCCCCAAGACATGAATCGCGACCACAAATAATGCGGCCAACACGCGAAGTACATCGAGATACGCAATATGCTCTTGATGTTGCGCTGGTTGCATTTGTTAACACCTTTAACCATCTGAGTGAACAAGACGAACTTCATAATACGCCAAATTGAAGTCAAAAGACTGCTCATTCACGACAACTTACAGTCAAGTATGTCAATTTTTATGCCAAAAACTAGCACACAGATCGGCTTATTACGTTAAAAGTTAGTATTTAATGTTGATATTTAGTTTAAAAAACAATTAACATCCGGCCTTCTTTCCCATTGACGGGAAGTGCAGTACTAACATGGAGACGAATGACATGCACTCAAACACCTCCGAGCAACGGGGCGGCCCACATAAACGCACGCTGTTTACGCGTTTTCTCGATACCGTCGAGTGGCTCGGCAACTTATTACCCCATCCTGTGACCTTATTCGCAATTTTCTGCGTCGCCATTCTGCTGGCATCGGGTGTCGCCGGTTACTTTGATGTTTCAGTGGCGGATCCGCGTCCAGAAGGCGCAAGCGGGCGTGCCGCCGATGGCATGATCTACGTGCAAAGCTTGCTTAATGCCGAAGGTTTGCAAATGATCGTCACCAATTTGGTGAAAAACTTTACTGGCTTTGCGCCATTAGGCACCGTATTGGTTGCTATGTTGGGTGTCGCAGTAGCCGAGCATTCTGGCTTACTCTCAGCATCAATGCGTGGTTTAGTGATGGGCGCCTCTCGCCGTACCGTCACCTTTACCATTGTCTTTGCAGGTATTATCTCTAACACCGCCTCAGAGCTCGGTTATGTGGTCTTAATTCCGCTCGCGGCGATGATCTTTCACTCGTTAGGCCGCCACCCACTTGCCGGCTTGGCAGCAGCATTTGCCGGGGTGTCGGGCGGCTATTCAGCTAATTTATTGCTGGGGACCGTCGACCCATTGCTCTCCGGGATCACCGAATCTGCTGCACAAATGATTGATCCCGAGTACACCGTGGGCCCAGAGATGAACTGGTACTTTATGTTTGTCTCCACCTTCTTTATTGCCTTTGTCGGCGCCTGGATAACCGATAAGATTGTTGAGCCTAAGCTTGGACCTTATGACCAAAGCCAAGCGTCTGAAGACATTTCTGCGGCCTCGGCCAGTAAGCTTAATGATGACGAAAAACGCGGCCTGCGTAATGCGGGGATTGCGGTGCTGATTGTCAGTGGTATTTTAGCGCTCACCATTGTCCCAGAGTGGGGAGCACTGCGTCATCCCGAGACCGGTGACGTGGCGGGATCTCCGTTCTTGAAAGGGATTGTCGCCTTTATCATGGTGTTCTTCGCGGTACCGGGTATCGTGTTTGGTCGTACGGTTGGTACCATCAACAACGATCGTGATGTGATTGACTCGATGTCGAAATCGATGAGTGCGATGGGGATGTACATCGTACTGGTGTTCTTCGCCGCTCAGTTTGTCGCCTTCTTTAAGTGGACCAACTTCGGCCAAGTGATTGCCGTCGGCGGCGCAGACTTTCTGCAAACCATTGGTTTAACCGGCCCTGCGTTATTCTTTGCCTTCATCTTGATGTGTGGCCTGATTAACCTCTCAGTCGGCTCGGCATCGGCACAATGGGCCATCACCGCCCCCATCTTTGTACCGATGCTAATGCTGGTCGGTTATGCCCCAGAGACCATCCAATCGGCGTACCGGATCGGCGATTCAGTGACCAACATTATTACCCCGATGATGAGTTACTTTGGGCTGATTTTGGCGGTAGCTTGCCGCTATGTGAAAAACCTGGGGATTGGTACCTTAATAGCCACCATGCTGCCTTACTCGATGATCTTTATGGTCGGGTGGAGTATCTTGTTCTATGTGTGGGTTTTTGTTCTCGGTTTACCGGTCGGCCCGGGCGCAGAGACGTATTACAACTTTAACCAATAATCGTCTTTGATTCTTTACCAGGCAAGCCGATCACGCTTGCCTTTTTTCCCTCTTAAGTGGGATTTTCATCCTTCCTCGAAGACGGTTATAGTAACGCTATCTCAATGATGGTGGCCAACAAATGACAACTCTTGCCGACAGTCAGGACCAACCGGCTTGCGACGCTCACTCTCTTGCCCGCGAGGCACAACTGAGTGAGACGTTTAAACACAATATTACGCCCTTTTGGCAGCAACGTGAGCATGGATTTTTCCATGGAGAAAGTGGCTTGCGTCTGCATTGGTGTAGCTTTACGCACCCACAACACACGCGTGCAGTCGTGGTGGTAAATGGCCGCATTGAAAGCGTAATGAAGTACCAAGAGATCTTTTATGACCTCTTTCAAATGGGCTATGACGTTTACAGCTTTGATCATCGCGGCCAAGGTTTATCAGAGCGTTTAGTCATTAAACCGCGCGATTTGGGACATGTTGAACGTTTTGACGATTATGTCACCGATCTCGCGACCTTCATGCAAACCATTCGGGCGCATCGTCATTATGATCAGACCTTCATGCTAGGTCACTCGATGGGGGGCGCCGTTGCCACACTCTATGCGCATCAGTATCCGAACGCGCTTGCAGGATTAGCCATGACCGCGCCCATGTTTGGCGTACAAGTGAGTCCCTGGCTCGGCCGTATCGCGCCTTGGCTTTGTCGCTCGATGGCACGCTATCAACACCCACCGCGTTTTGGGCCAGGGCAAGTGGGCTATCGTCATGTGCCGTTTGAGCAAAACCGCCTGACTCACTCGCGAGCACGCTATGCCTGGTTTCGCCAGCTATATATCAACCAACCCCAGTTACAAATCGGTGGACCGAGCGCGCGCTGGATTGCCGAAGGCATGGCCGCAGGCGAACAATGCTTAGCGGTCGCATCACAATTAACGACGCCAACATTTATCTGCCAAGCTGGTGGCGAGCAAATCGTCTCTAATCCAGCCATGTCGCAATTTCATTTTTTACGCCAACAGGCCAATCAACCCAGCCAATGGCAGTTTTTTGCGGGGGCACGGCATGAGATCCTATTTGAAACCGACACCCATCGTATTGCCGCTTTATCCGCGATACGCGACTTTTTTGATCGCCAATGCGAGGATCGCTAATGCAAGCTCTCGGCTCATCCATGGGGTCACTAAAAGCGGAAATCAAACAGTGATAGTGTTCCCTTTTTAACCGCTACGAGTTGCAGTAGACTCAAAGGATACTGTGATTGTGATCGCCAAACTAATGAGGACATGATGTACAAACTTGTCGCTTCTGATCTCGACGGTACCTTGCTGACGCCTGAGCATCGTATCGCCCCCTATACCAAGCAAGTGCTGGAGCACCTTCATCAGCAAGGTATTCACTTTGTGTTTGCGACAGGTCGCCATCATGTCGACGTTGCTAGCATTCGTGAAACGGTTGGTATTCCAGCTTACATGATCACCTCGAACGGCGCCCGTGTGCACGACAGTGATAACCAGTTGGTTTACCAGCATAATGTTGACCCTGCTATCGTCGCGAGTCTGATTCAAGACGTCAAAGATGATGCAACTGTCACCATTCACTTATACCGTGATGATGAATGGCTACTGAGTAAAATGGACGAAGAACTCGCCCGTTACCATCAAGACTCAGGGTTCCAGGCCCGTGAATTTGACGTCGATAATCCCCCGGTTGATAACGTGGCCAAGATTTTCTTTATCCGCCATGATCATGACTACCTACTGCAGTATGAGCATCAATTTATTGAGCAGTATGGGGATCAAGTCAGCATTGCTTTCTCTACCCCTTTCTGTCTCGAAGTCATGGGGAGTGGGGTGTCAAAAGGCGCAGCCTTAGAGGCCGTCGCCCGTCGCCACCAGCTCAATCTCAGTGACTGTATTGCGTTTGGCGATGGCATGAATGATGTCGAAATGCTGAATGCCGCCGGCCAAGGGCTGGTGATGGCAACGGCACAGGCACGGGTAAAAGCGACTCTTTCAGACAAGGCAATCATTGGCAGCCATGCCGACGAAGCCGTCGCTCGCTATTTAAAAGCCCATTTATTGGATCAGTGACAGCTTCATTGGGCTTACTTTTGGCGCCAGCCTCGCTGTGGTTACTCCCCCACCATGGCGAGGATGGCCTGCCATTGCGTATCCGTCACCGGCATCACACTTAGACGGTTGCCTTTTTTCACCAAGGGCATCTCAGCCAAGGCCGGATTACCTTTCATCTCAGCCAAGGTAATTAACGGTAAATGACGCTGATAGGCCACATCCACCATAAACCACCTCGGTATCTGTGGCGTCGATTTCGGATCAAAATAGCCGCTTTGTGGCTCAAACTGGGTATGATCGGGATAACACGCACGCACCACGGTCGCCACGCCGACTACCCCAACGTGCTTGCAGGATGAGTGATAAATCAACACCTGATCACCGACCGTCACCTCATCACGCAGCATATTTCGTGCTTGATAATTGCGCACCCCTTCCCAGCATGAAACCTTTTGCTGCTTTAAGGTGTCTATGGAAAACGTATCTGGCTCGGTTTTAAATAACCAATAACGCATGCTAGCTTGCTCTTCATCCAACCCTAACGGCAATCTTGCCCGCCAGCTTGAATCGGCGCAAGTCTGTCTATCGTTTATCACAAGGAGTTTATCGTGCCATCCACTCGTCATCTGTTCGTGATTACCGCTGTGAGTGTGCTCAGTTTGGTGGGATGCAGCCAATCTTCTGGCCCTATAGAGCTTGGGCACCGTAGCGATGTCGTTGCCTCGGGACTCAGTCAGTCGCCGATTCCTTTTATACAAAGCGGTCGCATCGCCGTGAGTCCCGAAACAGCCAGTTTTACCCCCTGCGGCAGCCAACAACAGTACTGGCTCGATTTAACCAGCGAACAGCGCGCGGCACTTGACCAGCATGAGGCGTCGGTTTATGCCGAATTTGAAGGCTTTTTCACCCCTGTCTCTCGCCGAGGTTTTAGTGCCGATTACCCCGCCGCCGTCACCGTTTCGCGCTTAAACATGCTGACAAGTGAGCTAAAAGGTTGTGCTCAACCGCGTAATACTGTGCTGGCCGAAGGCAGTGATCCCCAACTTTGGTCCGCCGCGGTAGGAAAAGGACATGTAGCGTGGGAAAGTGACAATGATACCCAAGAGGTTCCCCTATCCGACTATCAGTTGGACGATGAACAGGCACAGTTTAGCAGTAAAGAGGCCGTTCTCACTCTCACCCTCAACGGCTGCCAACAAAGCGAACACACCCTTTATGGCTGGCAGGCTCGTTTAAAAACAGCCCAAAATACCTTCCAAGGCTGCGCGGTTCTGCCTTCAGCCGATACCAGCCAACATTGGACGGGACAGTATCAAGGGATTAGCCAGCACTCGGGCCAACCAACACTGACCACCCAACTGACGTTACTGCCTGACCACAGCGCCATCACTACCTATCACCCGCAAGGGGAAGCCGTGACTAAAGAAACCGGGGTTTGGCAGCCGGTCGCTAACAATAAGGTACAAGTACTGACCACTCGTAGCGGCGAACAAATGGTAGTGTCTGAGCGTATTTATCAACGCAACGGCTTGTCCTTGACCGCAACCGAAGAGACATTTAATGGCAATACGTATCCTTTGGGCCCTGAAGGGTTAACACTTAAGCGTCAGGTCGATGGCGCGGACAGCAGACAACAATGACCTGGTATTCGTGGCTGGGCTTGCGCACAATAGCGCGCTATTAACCAAGGAGACAATCATGGCCCGTTCGCCCTGCCGCCAATGCGGTTTTACCTATCACTGTATCTGTCACTGCTATTGGCCGCTTGAAAGCCAATTGCAATGCGTGCTGGTGATGCACGAAAACGAAGCGGCGCGCCAATCCAACACCGGCAAACTGGTTAAAGCAGCGCTGCCCCACACTCAGATAGAGATTTGGCAACGCAAACAACCACCGCAAGCCTTGCTCGACAGCTGGGCACGCGGTGATGTGTCACCTTGGTTGTTGTTTCCCAGTGATGATGCCGTCCCGGCAGATAGACTCTTCGCTGGCCCGGCTCGGTCTGTCTCTTGCGAGAATAGGTTAGTCTCTTGCGCGGATAGGTCAGTCTCTTGCGCGGAGACGTTAGCCGCCACGAATGCGCCTCGCGCGCCGTTACAGTTTGTGGTGCTGGATGCGACTTGGCAGCAGGCGCGAAAAATACTCAATAAAAGCCCATGGCTCAATCGTCTGCCGCGGGTCAGTTTGCCGTCGACAGCCGCCTCGCAATATACGCTCAGGCGCAACCAGCCACCTGGACACCTGTGTACCAGTGAAGCGGTGAGTGCATTACTACGAAGCCGAGGCGACGTGGATGCCGCCACGCAGCTGGACCATTTTCTTGCCCACTTTATCGAGAGCTACGAGGCCGACCGCCATCATCAAACCGAGCCTCTCCCCGCCGCCAAGGTGCTGACGCCAAAAGAATGAACAAAAAAACGCCGAGCACAGCGCGCTGCCATGCTCGGCGTTTAAGCGGTTTATAGGTTACAGCTTAAAGCGACTGATCTCTTGCTCGAGGCTATGAGAAAGCTCGGATAACGTCGCGGCTTGACGCGCGGCTTCATCGGCTTCTGTCGATAGCTCATTCGACACATCGCGAATGCCCTCTGAGTTGCGGGTGATTTCCGAGGTCACGCTCGACTGCTCTTCCGCCGCCGAGGCAATTTGGGTGGCCATATCGCTAATTTGGCTCACCGCCGCAACAATTTGGCTCAGGCTTTCATGCGCAACGCTCGCCTCATCGACACTGGCATGTGCCCGTTGTTGGCTATTTTGCATCATGGTCACCGCTTTACCGGTCGCTTGCTGCAAGGTATCAATCATTTGCTGGATTTCGGTGGTTGAGGCATGGGTGCGTTGACTCAAAATACGCACCTCATCCGCCACCACCGCAAAGCCTCGGCCTTGCTCGCCCGCACGCGCCGCTTCGATCGCGGCATTCAGCGCCAACAAGTTCGTTTGTTCGGCCACACTCTGAATGGTCGATAAGATACTCGTGATGCTGTGCGCGTGTTGATCCAACTCACCAATCACACCGGTGGCCGCCTCGACGTCATGCGCCAACTCGGTGATAGCGTGCTTACTTTGCTCCACTTGTTGGCCGCCATCGTTGGCAACGCTTTCGGTCTCTTGGGCAGTGCGTGCGGTGTTATCGGCATTGCCGGCAATATCTTGGGTCGCCGAGGCCATTTCATGGATAGCGGTCGCCACCATATTGATTTCATCTTGCTGATGACCAATACGGGTGGAACGCTCTTCCGCTTGCGCCGCGGTCAGCTCGGCTTGTTGCTTGAGCGAGCCAGACAGCTGGCGCAAATGCGACACCATGGTGTGCATGTTGCCGACAAAGCGGTTGAAGTTATTGGCCAGTTTACCAATTTCATCATTACTGTGTGGCTCAAGGCGCTGGGTTAAGTCCCCTTCACCGGAGGCAATTTCTTCTAGCGCGGCGGACACATTGAGCAAGTCACGGAACAACACATGCATCAACCACGTCACAGCACCGGCCACCAGCAAGGTGATAACGAGGGCTGTCAGTATAAGATCGAACAAGGCATCACCCTGGCTGGCGTATTCGGTGCGCTTATCCAGTTCAATCGCCAGCACCCAATCGGTGTTGGGAACCGACGCAAAATAAAACAGTTTATCAACCCCATCGACAGGCAGTTCCACCAGCGATTGCTGTGCCAACGCCTGACGCACGCGGTTTTCATTCAGCTCAGGAGACAGGCTGCGATACGGTTTTAGCAGGCGCGCTTTGTCTTTGTGGGCAAGGAAGGTGCCATCGGCGCCTAACAACATCGCGTTCGCATTTTTGCCCACGTTTAATTGAGTCACGTCACGGATCAGCTGGTCAATCAACACATCTGCGCCCACCACACCGATCAATTCGCCATTACGACGCACCGGCTCGGCCAAAGTCACCAACATCGCACCGGTAATCGCATCACTGTAAGCGGTGGTAATCATCGGGCTACCTGCACTCACGGCTTGCTTGTACCACGGACGGAGGCGAGGGTCATAATCATCGCGGTTGCGCTCTGGGCGCGAGCGATACATGGCACCTTTTGGGGTACCAAAGTAGATATCGTCAAACCCACCGGCCTCACGCGCTTGCTGTAAATAACTCACACGATGGCTACTGCTGGTGTAATCGGTAAAGGCGCTGGTGATATCAGCACGGATTTGCACCCAACCGCTGATCGATTCAGTCGCCGCATCGGCGATACCACTGACGCGGCTATAGATGCTCGACTGGGTTTGGGCTTGAATTTGGCTTACAGCAAGCCAGGTGAGAAAGGCGGCCATCAGCAATACAGCAGATAAGCATGCCCCAATTAATTTTTGTTTTAGTGATAACTGCATGGGAACGGCTCTCAAAGCAACGACAGGTTAATTCCAAACTCCCCGATAACCGAGGTAGCAATAGTGAACAGCCGTCACCCCGTCCCTAGGGTACCGCGAGCTTATCCAGCGCGTCGCGGGTTCACAGCGCCGGATAATTTTTATCCGACATGGCAAGCGCGCGCTAATGTAACAGCGCGCAAGAAAGATTGCTATTTTTTAGACAAAAAACAGTCAACTAGAGAATATTTAGAATAAAGATCACATAAACCAATCATCGCTTATGATATGCAGTTTGTTGTAAATAACACAAAAGCAAGCATCTGAGGATTGGGGATTCCTCGCAAGACCGACAGAAACGCGGCCTATTGGCGGACCTCAATAATAACTCGGCTATCTGCATATGAATCAATCAGCGCACCTATCTTTTTCGTATTCTCTGAGTCGAGAAACGCATCCCATTCATCCAGAATCAAGTGACCCGAGCTATTTTCCAGTAACCACTGAATACTCTTGGCGGAGTACATACCATCAGACAGTATTGCTGAATCATCCCAAGGCCACAGTAAGCGCTTAGACGGGTTGAAGTAGAGATAATCATTTTTGGCGCAGAGGTGCCTTAAGAAAGAAGTTTTTCCAGATCCGTTTTCTCCAACAACGCGAAAACGGCCCTCCTGCGCTTGAGCAAGGTTCACGGTATCAACGCTCTCGTTATCTTTAAGGATCGCGATATTCCATTGTGGCTGGTAAAGCGGCTTATTTTTCGAAAAACACGTCATCACCGACAGCTGGCCTTTGATAGACGGAAAAGAGATTAACAAGCTAACAATATCCGACGCAGAATTTAAAAGATGATAAATGCGTGTGAGGTTAACAATCGACGCCACCTTTACCTCCATCGGGACACTGCTAGACGTAAAAATGAACAGTAATACACAGGAAGTTGGCGCAAGCGCGAGCAAGGAAGAAACCAACAATGCCTTATACCTAAACACAGCCTCTTTGATTCTCAGCCCTAAGTATTTCGCTTTCCCTTCCTCGAACCGCGTTTGATAAGCCAATGCATTCACCGACGAACCAAAATGTACATTGTCATGGATAGTCGATAACGTTGACGTCAGTGATGAACCCGCTTTATGGGTGGTGACGGCGTTATTTTCCAGATGCGAGGAAATGAGTTTATTGAACCCCAAGATAAGCAGCACACTGATCATAACGCTGACAAAAAAACGCCAATCAATAAAAGCGGTGATCATTAGCAGACTCAGGAAGAAGTTGAGCCCAGACGACATCCCCCAAAAGGCATAGCCAATAAAGTCAGAAATCGCACTCTTTCCCTGAGAAACGTACACGCCCAGCGTATGGTCGACTGTGCGACTGTCAGTGCAAGATTGATAGCGTTTAGTCGCGGATTGCCAAAATCGACTCAGTGATTCACACAACCACTTTTCTTTATACACATCAGAAAAGTAGCCGATTATATAGGGAAGAATCATCGCGACAATGTAGAGGAATACCCAGAGCTTCAATGCTTCATAATGTTGATTAATTTCAAGAATATAGCCTGAAACCATCACAGAGGCGAAAATAGAAAAAGCAATCGATGACTGGTGAAGCAGCACAAATAGAAACGTATAGAGCGTGTTTTTATTCGATACACCACGGCATATCTCTCTCACGCTTAGAAAAGAAATCACTCACCACTCCTTGGCTCTACTTAAGGAAAAACGGGGAGTCTTCATCCTTTATCCACCCCGCAGCAGATTCTCTACGTGATTAGCGATTAAGCAATAAATTCAGTAAGATAATGTGCATCCAAGCATGTTTTTTTATACATGCTGCCCGGCTACCCAGCCGGAGCTCCAAGCCCATTGGAAGTTATAGCCGCCGAGCCAGCCGGTGACATCAAGCACTTCACCGATAAAATACAGGCCGGGAATATCTCGCGCTTCAAGGGTTTTCGAGGAAATTGCGTGGGTATCCACCCCACCAAGCGTCACTTCTGCGGTGCGGTAACCTTCAGTGCCATTTGGGGCAATGGACCACTGGTGAAAGTAGTAATGAAGCTGATCGAGCTGCTTGTCATCGAGCTGCTTGAGCGGTTTATCCGGCAAGCTATCGCGCGCAATCAAGACCTCGACCAAGCGTTTGGGGAATAGGCGAGACAGTGAGGTTTTTAAGGTTTGGTTGGGGTGCTTATCACGCATCGCCACCAGCACGTCTTTTAGCGACTCACTGGGGAGTAAATCGATGGTGACCGCTTCGCCCGGTTGCCAAAACGAGGAAGTTTGCAACACCGCCGGTCCCGATAAGCCGCGGTGGGTAAAGAGCAGGTTCTCGCTAAAGCAAACGCCAGACTCGGTGGTGATCGAACATGGCACCGACACCCCGGAAATATCGGCAAAGCGCGTTTTGTCCTCTTGGTGCAAGGTATACGGCACCAAGGCGGCGCGAGTGGGCAGCACTTTTAGACCAAATTGCTCGGCAAGCTGGTAACCAAAGGGGGTGGCACCAAGCTTGGGCATGGAAAGGCCGCCCGTGGCGACTACCAAAGACTGGCAGCGTACCGGCTCACCATTGAGTTTGAGGCGAAAGCCAGCTTCTTCTTGCTCGATATCATGCACTTCACAGCGATAGCGTTGACTGATGGTGGCTTGGTCGCATTCGGCCAAAAGTAGGTTAACGATATCTTTGGCGCTGTCATCACAAAACAACTGGCCATGGTCACGCTCGTGATAGGCCACGCCATGGGTCGCCACCAGGCCAATAAAGTCCCATTGGCTGTATTGCGCCAATGCGGATTTGACGAAGTGCGGGTTCTCACACAGGAAATTATTGGCGGTGACGTCATAGTTGGTGAAATTGCAGCGCCCGCCGCCCGAGATCAGGATCTTGCGACCCGGCTTTTTGGCATGGTCCACCACCAAAACGCGGCGGCCACGTTGGCCGGCTTGTGCCGCACACATCAATCCGGCGGCACCGGCACCAATCACAATTACATCATACTCAGTCACACGCTTACCTGTTTATTCTCTGCTCACCCTGTGGGAGCGGCATTGTAGCAGCCCGCACGTGAGCGGCAAGCGCGATTTAACGCGCCTGCGCTTCAGGCGGTGCCATCATGGCACCTGCGTTTTGCTCAATCATACTAGGGTCCATATGCAACATACGGGTTGGGAAGGCAATATCCGCACCGTGCTGATGAATAATTTCAATCACTTTTAATAACACGTCTTGTTTTACCTGATGGTAACGCTGCCAGTTGACCGTTTTGGTGAAGGTGTAAATAAAGAAATCAAGTGAATGCGGGCCAAAACTGTTGAAGTTCACAATCAAGGTTTGCCGCGTTTCAATATCTGCATGCGCTTCTAACATCGCATACACATCATCAATTACCGTACTGATTTTATCGGCGTCTTGATAACGCAGCCCAATGGTTTCGTAAATCCGACGGTTCAGCATCCGCGAGGGGTTTTCCACCACCACGTTACTGAATACCGAGTTGGGCACGTATAAAGGGCGCAAATCAAAGGTGCGCACTACCGTCATGCGAATACCAATTTTTTCCACCGTGCCCTCAATGTTGCGATCGGGGGAGCGCACCCAGTCGCCCACTTTAAATGGCCGATCAAAGTAGATCATCACCCCACCGAAGAAGTTGGAGAGCAAATCTTTGGCGGCAAGACCGACAATTAAGCCCCCCACACCACCAACCGTGAGTAACCCGGAGACACTGACACCCAGGCTTTGTAGCAGCGTAATCACGCCAATGCAGACGGCGAGTGCGCGTAAGACGTTACCAATGGCGTTAATCGTGGTGTGATCACGGCGCCCTTCGTCAAATAACAGCTGCTCACCACTGTTGACCAATCGGAGCAAAAACCAGATCAATAAGAACACGACCAGCAGCTCTCTGATCACGCTCACCCAGCTTAAATTCAAGTGACCTGCGGTATTATCAAGAAAAATTTCTAGCGCATGAAACGCAGGCCAGCCCCAGATTAAGAGGGAAAATGGCGTATCAATCGCGGGCCACAACACATCATCCCAACGTGTTTGCGTGCGCTCTGCCAGTGCCTTTAAGCGCCCCATCAACACACGCCATATCGCCCAGACGACGGCTCCAAGCCCCATCAAAATGACAATATCTGAGATCCAGTCCCACGCGGCGGCTTGATAGAGTGACTGCCACCATTGGATTAGGCTTTGCATGCTTCCCTCACGATTACGGTGTCTAGGCGTTTATGCTTGTCAGACTAACAAAAAAAATGCTGACCAAGGTCAGCATTTTGTCTAAAGAATGGTTATCCGTTTACCAGCCCGCAAAAGCGACAAGAAAAAAGGTCGCGAGCAAGGCACCGGACAGGGCAACATTAAGCGTGAACAGATGACGTACCTTATTGCATTTACCCACAAATGCCGCATCGTGATGATGAAGGTACTCTTGGCTGCGAATATATTGGTATAAACGTTTTTGTCGCGAGATATCGCCTTGGGGCGATAAAGTGAAGAAGTTGCTCTCACGACGACAGATTTGCTGGTAAAGCAACGGGTTGGCATCACGTAACATCACCACCAATGCCCGCAATGACGATACATAGCGTGCGATATTTATCACTGTCACTGTGAACACAGCCACAATTAGGATATCACCGTTCATAATCCTCTCCCTTCACTACACTGGATGGCGCTTCAGAGGGAGAGGTTACGTAATTACTGCCCCGCTGAGCTGTCCATCACTGACGTTGATTCTTCAACTGCCATGGATGCCAAGTCTTTGTCGATAAAGAACAGAGCCTTGCCATCTTCGCCGACTAACTCGATCTTATCGAGTACGCCTTTAAACAACTTCTCTTCTTCGTGTTGCTCCGCGACATACCACTGCAAGAAGTTAAAGGTAGAATAGTCTTGCGTGGTAAACGCGGCATGCGCCAAGCTGTTAATTTTTTCCGTGATTAAGCGCTCGTGCTGATACGTTTCGCGAAACACTTCACCTAACGAGGAAAATTCGTGACGCGGTGCATCAATCGACCCCAAGATAGGCATGGCCCCTGTCTCGCTCACATAAGTAAACAGGCGCTGCATATGCTGCATTTCTTCCTGTGCGTGTTTATGTAAGAATTTTGCCGCGCCTTCGAAACCCTGATCCTCACACCAAGCGCTCATTTGTAAGTATAGGTTTGATGAGAAAAACTCCAAATTGATCTGCTCATTGAGCCTGTCAACCATGGCAGGTGCTAGCATATAAAACGTCCTCTTTATTGGGGGTTAGCTGCCATTCTGACCAGCAGCACGTCGGTTTTCAAGCGGATTACGCCGGTAATGTCCAGCGTGACCGATTCTTATATCGAATTTATGACCCGCCTCATTGTCGAATTCTTAATCGGAATGCGATCACAGTGACGGATTTTGCCTCTCAAGCTGGTTAAACTGCGTTTATAACCTCGCATAAAAAGGATAACTCTATGTCATACAAGCATATTTTGGTTGCGGTTGATTTGTCAGATGACAGTGAAAGACTGTTGAAGAAAGCTGACGCACTTGCCTTCGCCTTGGGCGCACAACTGTCGTTGGTTCATATTGACGTCAATTATGCCGAGCTCTATACCGGACTGATTGATATTAACTTAGTCGAATCACGTAACCGAGTGATTGAAGAAGCCCAGCAAAAACTCAATCAACTGGCCAGCGACGCACAAAGCACGGTCACACACACCTTGGTCAGTAGCGGTGATTTAGCGGAAGAGATCACCGAGTCGATTCAAAACATGGGGATTGATTTGGTGGTCGTCGGCCATCATCAAGATTTCTGGAGCTCGTTGTTGTCGTCAACTAAACAACTGCTGAATAAAACGCCCGTTGATCTTTTGATGGTGCCCATCCGCGACTAAACCCTCTTCGCTAACCACTCTCGACAGAAGGCGGGTCATTCTGCCTTCTGCGCTTTTAACCATACGCTGACTGGGAACCGATTGCGTCCTAGAAGCGAAACGGTACACTGCCCTTTTACTCTCTTTATCGAAGGAACCGAGTTATGGGGTATCTTAGCGGCGTGACACTGCTGTGGGCCTTTTCGTTTAGCCTAATTGGCGTGTATCTAGCCGGCCAAGTCGACAGCTACTTTTCTGTATTGATGCGTATCGTGCTGGCAGGATTGGTGTTTTTACCTTTCTTACGTCCTCGCCAAGTGCGCCCGGCGTTTGCCGCCAAATTGATGTTAGTCGGCGCGTTTCAGCTTGGCATCATGTACTGTTTCTTCTATCAGTCCTTCTTATTCTTATCGGTACCAGAAGTGCTGTTGTTTACCGTTTTTACTCCGCTTTATGTCACCTTAATTTACGATGCGTTGAAAAGGCAGTTCAGCGCTTGGTACCTGCTCACCGCGGCCATCGCGGTGCTTGGCGCCGTAGTGATCCGCTATGCCACTGTCAATCCGGACTTTCTGGTTGGTTTTTTAGTGGTACAAGGTGCAAATTTGTGCTTTGCGATTGGGCAGGTTGGTTACAAATACTTGATTGAGAAAGAGCAAACTCAGCTACCTCAGCATGCGGTATTCGGTTGGTTTTATCTTGGCGCCTTAGTGGTGGGCGTGCTGGCTTTCGCCTTGCTCGGAAACAGTGATAATCTGCCTTCTACGCCAACCCAGTGGGGAGTGTTGATTTATCTAGGCACCATCGCCTCTGGGCTGGGCTATTTCTTTTGGAATAAGGGTGCAACCCTGGTCAATGCTGGGGCGCTCGCAGTGATGAACAACGCGCTGATCCCAGCCGGCATTGTGGTGAACGTGCTGATTTGGAACCGCGACGCGGATATTTTGCCGTTACTCAGCGGCGGGGTGCTGATTTTAGCCGCGCTGTGGTTTAACCAAACCTGGGTCAAGCGCCGCGTCGACGCCCAACGGAATGCCGCCCCAAAGCCTCAGTAACCCGAACGTAAAACAGGCAGGGAAACCCCTGCCTGTTTATTTACCCGAGAGCCAACCCTAATCAGATAAAGGCAAACGCGTCTGAGTAGAGATGATCACGACTCACGCCGCGCTCTTTGCAGAACATATCACGTGCCACGCCTGCCATTTCAAAGCGCCCGGCAATATAGATATCGTAAGCGCCGAGGCTAACAAAATCTTCCATCACCGCTTCTAATACATTCCCTACTTTGCCTCGCCATTCGCCTTCCGCCTGTTCAACCACAGGCATAAAGGTAATATTGCGATGCGATTCAGACAGTGCTTGCAGCTCGTCATGCGCGTAAAGCTGGCACGGGTTGCGTGCCCCCCAATAAATAAAGATCGGAGACTGTATTCCTTGATTAATACAGTGATCGACCATGCTGCGAACATACGAAAAACCGGTTCCGCCGGCAATCAACAGCAAGGGACGCTCACTCTCACGCAACCAAGCATCGCCGGCCGGTTCGGTGATTTCAAAGCTCGCTTCACCGCTTTCTAGCACGGCTTTGGCTTTTTCGACCACTTCCAGCGCGAACGGATTTTCATCGGCGGCGCCCACATGGAGCTCGAGCTCACCGCCGTCTTGGCGACATGGACTACTCGCCAGTGAAAACGGGCGTTTATCTTTTTCGCCCATTACCGCCATCACATATTGCCCAGGGTGATAGCTCACCGCCTGCTGAGGCTTTAGGACAATGCGGTAAGTGTGACACGCCAGCGACTCAACGGCGGTCACTTCACATAGTATCGACATTCTGTTCCTCTGTTCGTTTTGCTACAGCCGTTGAGGTTATGAGAGGCGGTATCACTACCGCCTCAGGCTGTGTTTTTATCATTAACGGTGAATGCTAGCGCATACCAACCGGATTAGTCTAAGATCCCTAATTCGTCCCATATCGCATCGACACGTGCGACCACATCCGGGTCTTTCGCGATCGGTGTGCCCCACTCGCGAGCGGTTTCTCCTTGCCATTTATTGGTGGCATCGAGCCCCATTTTCGAGCCAACGCCAACCACTGGCGACGCAAAGTCGAGCGAATCTATCGGTGTATTTTCCACCATCACGGTGTCGCGCGCGGGATCCATGCGAGTGGTGATTGCCCAAATAACATCATTCCAGTCACGCGCATTCACATCGTCGTCACACACTATCACAAACTTGGTGTACATAAACTGGCGCAAGAAAGACCACACGCCCATCATCACGCGTTTCGCATGCCCTGGGTATTGTTTTTTCATGGTGACCACCGCCATCCGGTACGAGCAACCCTCCGGAGGCAAATAAAAGTCGACAATTTCCGGGAACTGCTTTTGCAAAATGGGCACAAACACTTCGTTCAGGGCCACACCCAGTACGGCAGGCTCATCCGGTGGCCGCCCCGTGTAGGTGCTGTGATAAATCGGCTTTTTGCGCATGGTCAGATGCGTCACAGTGAATACATGGTGACGCTCTACTTCGTTGTAATAGCCAGTATGATCGCCATAAGGCCCTTCGTCAGCATATTCGTTCGGATCGATATACCCTTCCATCACAATCTCGGCACTCGCCGGCACATCCAAATCGTTACTGATGCTCTTTGCCACCTCGGTTTTACTGCCGCGCAACAGCCCTGCAAAGGCATATTCAGACAGGGTATCGGGCACGGGGGTGACGGCGCCGAGAATGGTGGCCGGATCCGCGCCATAAGCAACGCTGATAGGAAAAGGTTCACCCGGATGGGTTTGCATCCAGTCATGCAAATCAAGTGCGCCACCGCGGTGTGCGAGCCAACGCATAATCACTTTGTTTTTGCCGATTTTTTGCTGGCGATAAATACCAAGATTCTGGCGCTTTTTATTCGGCCCGCGCGTAATGGTCAGCCCCCACGTCAGCAATGGCGCCACATCGCCCGGCCAGCAGCGCATCACTGGGATTTTATCCAAATCAACGTCATCGCCGCTAAGCACAACTTCTTGGCAACGCGGACGACGGACTGTCTTGGCGGGCATATTTAACACCTGACGAAACACAGGCAGCTTGTCGAGCGCATCGCGAAACCCTTTAGGGGGCTCAGGCTCTTTTAAGTAGGCCAGCAGTTTGCCGACTTCACGTAGCTCAAGCACATCGTGTCGGCCCATACCGAGCGCCACACGCTTAGGGGTGCCAAACAGATTCGCTAATACCGGCATGTCATACCCGATGGGATTTTCAAACAGAAGGGCCGGCCCGCCCGCTCTTAGGGTGCGGTCGCATATCTCAGTGATCTCTTGGTCAGGATCCACTGGCTGCGTAATGCGTTTAAGCTCACCTTGGGCCTCAAGGTAATCAATAAAATCGCGCAGATCGGAAAGTTTCATATCAGGCTCAATGAGTTAATGGACGCCTCTATGATACCAAGTAAACCGGTATCCGGATCGGTAAAGGGTCGACATTAGCGCGACGACAACGCAGATGCAATGTGCTGGCGGCCAAGGGGGCCAAGCTCGTCACCTAATCCACTTAACCACTCATCTTTTCCAGCTTCGACCAATAATTGTGCCACCTGCTGCCCTTGGCGTAATGATAACTGAGACATCAAAAAGTCAGCGACTGGCGCGGGTAATGGAGAAAGATTCGCCAGTTGTCGAATCGCGGGGCCACGCAGCGATGGGTTATCTGCGGCGGCCATCATTTGTTGCAACGCAAACCCATCATTAGCTCGTTGACGCAAAGCATGCAGTGCATTGAGGCTGTATTGATCGGTACCGCGCCGCCAAAGACGATCATACAGTGCCGGCCGGTCCGTCGCTTGTGCAAGTGCAGCCAAAATCGCGTTATCTGGTAGCCACATTAAGGTGGGATCAGTGAGGTATTGTTCGACCAAATAGGCTAAGCCATCGCTGTCATACTCATCAATCATCGCGACCAATGCATCACGGCGTTGTCGATAACCCGGCTGAGATGGCTTAATCCAGTCAGCAATCACCAATTGGCGATAACTGAGTAACATGCCTAACTCTTGGGTCAGTTGTTGCTCCCGATAACGGTTTAACTGTTGGCGTGCTGCTGCCGCGTAATGGAAGGCAGGGGTCGTGACCCAATAACCGTCTTGCTGGTGACGTAACAAAAAATGGGGTTGTTGCTGACTCAATTCAGCCAGATAACGTCGCCAATGATCGTTGTTCAGTGGCAAGGGTGAAGAGAGTAAACGGTAGAGTGTCGCTTCACGTGTGAGCGGCGGAAGCTGACGAATATGCGCTTTGAGCGCAGCGACATCGTCTTTCGCGAGCAGAGTAGACATGGTACGCATGGCTTTAGCCGTGTTCGCGTTATCTAGCACCTGTTCAATAAAGGTTTGGGTGACGATCTGACCATCCGCGGCTGGCGCATTAGCCGCCAAGGCCGCCGGGCTCGACAAGCTCATGATCCCAAGCCCTATAGCCAACAGTGTCGTACAGTAACGTCTTGCCATCCGTTGCAATCCTATGCCCAGTGTCACGCGTTCGGCGCCACCTTTCCTTGGTCACGTCTATTGTGCGAGCTGGGCCTTGGGTGAGCAATAAAAAAGCACTGCGAATGCGCAGTGCTTAACACTATTGCGTTAGCCGTTACGAGTTTTGTCGCCGCATGGCATCAAAGAACTCATTATTGGTTTTGGACATCGCCAATTTACCAATCAAGAACTCCATCCCTTCAAACTCGCCCATTGGATGCATGATCTTTCTTAAAATCCACATCTTTTGCAGTTCATCGGGTTTAGTAAGTAGCTCTTCACGGCGGGTGCCTGAACGGGTGAAGTCAATGGCAGGGAAAACACGTTTTTCCGCAATCTTACGCGAAAGGTGCAGTTCCATGTTACCTGTCCCTTTAAATTCTTCGTAGATCACTTCATCCATCTTCGATCCCGTATCCACCAGCGCGGTAGCAATGATGGTTAGGCTCCCGCCTTCTTCCACATTACGCGCCGCACCAAAGAAACGCTTAGGACGATGGAGAGCATTGGCATCCACACCACCGGTCAACACTTTGCCCGATGATGGCACAACCGTGTTGTAAGCGCGGGCTAAACGCGTGATCGAATCCAACAAGATCACCACGTCTTTTTTATGTTCAACCAGACGTTTTGCCTTCTCAATCACCATTTCGGCAACTTGCACGTGTCGGTTAGCTGGCTCATCAAAGGTCGAGGCAACCACTTCCCCTTTAACCAGACGCTGCATCTCGGTCACTTCTTCCGGACGCTCGTCAATCAAAAGCACCATCAGTTCGCAATCAGGGTGGTTAAACGCAATGCTCTGAGCAATGTTTTGCAGCAACATGGTTTTACCCGCTTTCGGCGGTGCCACAATCAAACCACGTTGGCCTTTACCGATAGGCGATGCCAAGTCGAGGACACGGGCGGTGATGTCTTCGGTAGAGCCGTTACCGCGCTCCATCACCATCCGCTCGCTCGCGTGTAATGGGGTTAAGTTTTCGAAAAGGATTTTACTGCGGGCATTGTCGGGCTTGTCGCTGTTAACTTGGTTAACTTTTAGTAGCGCGAAGTAGCGCTCGCCGTCTTTCGGCGGCCGAATTTTACCCGCGATGGTATCGCCTGTGCGCAGGTTAAAGCGCCGAATTTGGCTGGGCGAGACATAAATATCATCAGGGCCGGCCAAATACGAGCTGTCTGCGCTGCGCAAGAAGCCAAACCCGTCTTGAAGAATTTCCAGCGCGCCATTGCCAAAAATATCTTCACCGCTTTTTGCGTGCTGTTTGAGGATCGAAAAAATAATGTCCTGCTTACGCAAGCGAGCCAGGTTTTCAAGTCCCATGCTTTCGCCAAGCGCAACCAGCGTCGAGACGGGTTGAGTCTTCAGTTCGGTAAGATTCATAGTGGTGAGTGTCTTGTTTGTCAAAGTTGAGGTCTGAAATTAGTTAGCGTGTCGAGACCAGTGGCATGTTCGAGAGATGAACAGAAGTACAAATTCCGTGCAATAAGGTAGCACCTAAATGGGGTATCGTCTAGTTGACAGAAAAACAACCGCCGCTGTGAGGCAGCGACGGTTACTTTAACATTACAGGTTAGCGTCAAGAAACTCTTTCAGTTGAGTTTTTGACACAGCACCAACTTTAGTTGCTGCCACGCTGCCATCTTTAAAGAGTAGCAGTGTTGGGATACCACGGATGCCGAACTTAGGCGGAGTACCTGCGTTCTGGTCAATGTTCAGTTTTCCGATGGTGACTTTACCTGCATACTCCTCGGCGATTTCGTCCAAAATCGGTGCGATCATTTTACATGGACCACACCATTCTGCCCAAAAATCAACCAAAACAGGTCCTGCAGCTTTTAGAACGTCTGCCTCAAAGCTGTCGTCGGTTAGCTGCATAATTTTGTCGCTCATCTTTTACTCCAATACATGTTTTAGTTACTGGCTAAATTGCGACCAGTAAATTATGGGACTATTTGACTGGATTCGCTTCCGTATTGCAAGCCTAAGCTGATATTCTATCCGGATGAAAATGACGCATATCACAGAGCAGAAATTTGCCGAGCTCGGCTTGCACGCCGATGTTCTTAAAGGCTTGGATGCCAAGGGGTTTACTGAATGTACTCCTATCCAGGCATTGGCATTGCCGGTCCTGCTCACCGGCCAAGACATTGCAGGGCAGGCGCAAACAGGGACAGGAAAGACCCTGGCGTTCCTCGCTGCGACGTTTCATCACCTCCTCACGACCGATGTCCCCGCATCGCGTAAACAAAATCAACCGCGTGCCATCATACTAGCTCCTACGCGTGAGTTGGCGATTCAGATCTATAACGATGCTGAACCGCTTTTGGCGAATACCTCAATCACCGCCGGTCTCGCGTATGGTGGTGAAGGTTACGATAAACAGCAACAAACGTTGGAACAAGGGGTTGATATATTAATCGGCACCTGTGGTCGTATCATCGACTTCCACAAAAAGAAAATTATCGACTTGCACAGCATTCAGGCAGTGGTGCTGGATGAAGCCGACCGTATGTTTGATTTGGGCTTTATCAAAGACATTCGCTTTTTGTTTAACCGTATGCCGGCCCCCAACCAGCGCTTAAACATGCTGTTTTCGGCGACCTTGTCCTATCGTGTACAAGAGCTGGCCTTTGAGCACATGACTAACCCTGAACACGTGGTCGTGGAGCCTGAGCAAATCACAGGACATCGGATTAAGGAAGAGCTTTTCCAGCCATCCAACAAAGAAAAAATGCCGCTGCTACAAACCCTCATTGAAGAAGAGTGGCCCGAGCGCGCCATCATCTTTGCCAATACCAAACATCGCTGCGAATCCATTTGGGCCCATTTAGCCGCCGATAATCATCGCGTAGGTCTGCTCACTGGCGACGTCCCTCAGAAAAAGCGGGTTAAAATTTTAGAGCAGTTTACTAACGGCGAACTGGACCTGCTCGTTGCCACCGATGTGGCAGCACGTGGATTACATATTCCTTTGGTTACCCACGTTTTTAACTATGATCTTCCCGATGATGCGCAAGACTATGTCCATCGCATTGGCCGTACAGGACGAGCCGGCGCCAGTGGCAGCTCAATTAGCTTTGCCTGTGAAGAGTACGCGATAAACTTACCGGCGATTGAAGAGTACATTGAGCACAGTATTCCGGTCAGCGAATTTGATCGTAACGCGCTATTGAAGGATCTGCCGCCGCCAAAGAAAATGGCTAAACGCCCGAATACACAGCGTCGTAGTAACAACAAGAGCGGCAGTAGCAATAATAAAGGCAGCAGCAATAACCGCAACCGGCAGCGCCGCCGTCCACAAAAGTCGGCATAACAGAAAAGAAACATAGGTCAGAGCGCATCATGAGTGGTCACGGAAATACAACATCAACACCGACGCTGTACGCCGCGATTGATTTAGGCTCCAACAGCTTTCATATGCTGGTGGTGCGCCAAGTGGCCGGCAGTGTTCAAACCCTTGCCAAAATAAAGCGAAAAGTACGTCTCGCCGCTGGGATGGATAACCAACAACAGCTCAGCGATGAAGCCATGCAACGCGGCTGGGATTGTTTGGCTCTGTTCGCCGAACGCTTGCAAGACTTTAACACGGACAATATTCGCGTGGTCGCGACCGCTGCGCTGCGCCGTGCCAGTAACGCTGATGCCTTTTTAGCCAAGGCAAATACTTTACTGGGTTACCCTATCGAGATTATCTCGGGCGAAGAAGAAGCGCGCACCATCTATCAAGGAGTGGCGCACACCTCAGGTGGTCCGGGTAAACGCTTGGTCGTCGATATTGGCGGGGCCAGCACCGAGCTGATTATCGGTGAGCAGTTTGAACCGACCTTGTTACAAAGCCTTAATATGGGGTGCGTGACTTTTTTAGAAGACTACTTTGCCAATCGCATACTCAACCAAGCCGCTTTTGAGAATGCGATCGCCGGTGCGAAAGCAGAGTTGGCCCCGTTGGTAGCTCAGTATCGCGAGCTGGGGTGGGACTGTTGTGTTGGCGCCAGCGGCACGGTACAAGCGCTGCAAGAAATTATGGTGACCCAAGGGATGGATGAAGTGATCACCTTGGAAAAGCTTCACCGACTGCGCGATCAAGCGATTGCCTGCGGGCAAATGGACGCACTGGATATTGAGGGGTTAACGCTCGAGCGGGCCTTGGTTTTTCCGAGTGGCCTGTCCATCTTGATTGCCATTTTTGAGTGTTTAGAGGTGACTCGCATGACCCTCGCCGGCGGGGCGCTACGTGAAGGTTTGGTGTACGAAATGATGACCGCGATGCGTCACAGTGATATTCGTGCGCGCACCATAGCTAGTATCCAATCCCGCTATCAGCTTGATGAGGACCACGGGATCAATGTGGCTGCGACCGCACTTGAATTACTTCATCAATGTCCCGCGTCATGGATTCCAGAGCCGGAAGCCGGTAGCCTGCTCCATGCGGCAGCCTGCGTGCACGAAATTGGGTTGAGCATTGGCTTTAAACATGATGGCGACCATGCTGCATATTTAATTACTCATCTCGATTTACCTGGCTTTACCCGTGCACAAAAACAACTGGTTGCCACCTTGTTACGCTATTACCGTGAACAACTGGTATGCATTGATGGCCAACATGCCTTGTCCACCACCAGTGCCAACCGTCTCCTCCGACTACTACGCGTAGCTGTGATTTTATGCCATCGTCGCGACAGTCGCGTTCGGCCAATGATCGGACTCAATGCTGAGGGCGACGCACTCACTTTGGCATTAGATACCACACTGCTTGACGCTAGCCCACTGTTACGCGCGGAGCTAGAGCAAGAGGCGCTGCGTCAATCAAGCCTTGGACAGCCACTCGTCGTGCACGCTCAAGACGCTCACGCTCTATCGCACACACACCTTTAGCAAAACAAAAGGCCCACACCTTGATGGTGTGAGCCTTTTCATCCTTGCCGCTGTCAATCAGCTCAGCGGGCAATTAAGCCGCTGCAATCCCACTATGGCGCAATAACGCCTCAGGGCTTGGCTCGCGACCTCTAAAGCGAACAAACAAGTCTTTCGGTGCTTCACTGCCCCCGCGGCTAAGAATATGGTTTAAGAAGTCTTCACCGGTGTCACGGTTAAAGATCCCATCCTCTTCAAAACGCGAATAGGCATCACTCGAGAGTACTTCAGCCCATTTATAGCTGTAATAACCTGCACTATATCCGCCCGCAAAGATATGCCCAAAAGCATGCGGAAAGCGGTTCCATTCAGGCGTCGGCACCACTGAGACTTGCTCACGCACCGCATTTAGCGTTTCCATGATCCGCGGGCCCACATCCGGATCAAACTCGCTGAATAGACGGAAATCAAACAAACTAAACTCGAGCTGACGCAACATTCCCATGGCTGAGTTAAAGTTTTTCGCCGCGAGCATTTTTTCCAGCATGTCTTCAGGAAGCGCTTCTCCGGTTTGGTAATGCCCCGAAATAAAGCTCAGCGCCTCTTGCTCCCAGCACCAGTTTTCCAAAAACTGACTCGGCAACTCTACCGCATCCCAAGGCACACCATTAATGCCGGAGACATCAGCCACGTCGACTTGCGTCAGCATATGATGAATGCCATGACCAAATTCGTGGAACAGGGTGACCACTTCATCATGGGTAAACAACGCCGGATCGTCACCCACTGGCGGATTAAAGTTACAGGTTAAGTACGCCACCGGTGTTTGCAGTTCACCGTTCGCTTTGCGACGACGCACCCGGCATTCATCCATCCACGCGCCACCACGTTTATGCTCCCGCGCGTATAAATCCAAATAGAAGCTGCCACGCAGCGTCCCTTGGCTGTCATGAATGTCATAAAAGCGCACACTTTCATGCCACGTGTCGATTCCTTTACGCTCGGTAATCGTCATACCGAACACACGTTTCATCACTTCGAACAAACCATTGAGCACTCGCGCTTCAGGGAAGTAAGGGCGGAGTGCCTCATCGGAGATGGTATAACGCGCTTGCTTGAGTTTCTCGCTGTAATACGGAATATCCCAAGGCTCAAGGGTATCGACGCCAAATTCTTGCTTGGCATACGCCTTCACTTCGGCAAACTCGCGTTCACCTTGAGGGCGGGCTTTGTCGACCAAATCATTCAAAAAGCCCATCACTTGGTCTGGTGTTTCTGCCATCTTGGTCGCCAACGACAGTTCGCTGTAGCTATTAAAGCCCAACAAACGTGCCAGTTCGTATTTTAAGCGCAACGACTCATTCATCAGCTCGGAATTATCCCACTGCCCCGCTTGCGGGCCGCGGTCAGAAGCACGCGTGGTAAAGGCTTCATACATTTGTTGACGCAGTGCACGATTATCGCAATACATCATCACAGGCAGGTACGAGGGGACATCCAGGGTAAATAAATAGCCTTGCTGCGATTTTGCCTCTGCTTGCGCTTTCGCCGCCTGGCGCGCGGACTCAGGCAAGCCTGCGAGTTCACTCTCGTCAGAAATCAACTTGGTCCACCCCATGGTGGCATCAAGTATATTATTGCTAAATGAAGAGGAAAGCTCAGACAAACGCTTTTGAATGTCACCAAATCGGTGCTGCTGATCCACCGGCAAGGCAATGCCCGAGAGTTCAAAATCTTGCAGCGCATCGGTGATGGCTTTTTGCTGAGCAATCTCTAGGGTCTCGAATTCGGCGCTCTCTTTTATCGCTTTGTATGCTTGATACAAACCTTTGTGCTGCCCGCGCCATGTTGAATACTCAGATAATAACGATAAGCAGCTTTCATAGGCTTCACGCAATGGCTGGCTATTGACCACCGCATTCATATGGCTGACCGGTGACCAGATCCGGCCTAGCCGATCTTCGGCCTCAGTCACCGGTACGCAAACAGTGGCCCAGTTAGCTTGGTCAGTGCCTGCAGCGGCATCGACAGCTTGGCGACAGTCAGCAATAGCGGCTTCCACTGCCGGCTTAACATGCTCAGGCTTAATCGCCGAAAACGGAGGTAAATCCTCAAATTGAAGTAGCGGGTTGGACATAGTGCCTTCCTTTTTGCTGATAAGGTGCTCACGAAGCGAGCCCTAGGAATATATAAACAATACGGTGTATATGCCGTCTCGAGGGGGACTTTTCAATCCTTTGGACTCAAGCAAGTTGTATTGCGAGCGTTACAAAATGATTCTGAGACTGCTGCCTCACTGCCGGTTTGGTATGCTAAGACTCAGAAGGTCAGAGTGGGTGGCTTTACAAGCGCCACCAAACAGGACAAGCTGACCTCGACATAAAAGCCAGTGGCACCCTGTGCCTATAAGATGGAGAAAGACATGGCGAAGCATTTCGACTATATCTGTATCGGTGGCGGTAGTGGCGGTATTGCCTCTGCCAACCGTGCCGCGATGCACGGTGCTAAAGTCGCCCTTATTGAAGCAAAACACCTAGGCGGCACCTGCGTCAACGTAGGGTGTGTCCCAAAAAAAGTGATGTGGCATGGCGCCCAAGTCGCAGAAGCGCTTAACCTCTACGCGTCAGACTACGGTTTTGATGTGGATGTGAAAGGCTTTAACTGGTCAACACTGGTTAATAACCGTGAAGCCTATATCGGCCGCATCCATAAGGCCTACGACAATGTTTTAGATAAAAACAACATCGATGTCATCCGTGGGTTTGCGCGCTTTGTCGACAACAACACGGTTGAGGTTGATGGTGAGCATTACACCGCCGATAACTTCTTAATTGCGGTCGGTGGCACGCCCACTGTTCCAACAATTCCGGGCGCTGAACTTGGCATCGATTCTGATGGCTTCTTTGCTCTCCCCGAGCAGCCTAAGCGGGTGGCTGTTGTCGGTGCCGGCTATATCGCGGTGGAGATTGCAGGCGTGTTACATGCGCTCGGCTCTGACACCCACTTGTTTGTACGTAAAGACCGTCCACTACGGACATTCGATCCTATGGTGACAGATACCTTGGTCGAGGTAATGGAAAAAGAGGGGCCAACCCTTCATACCCAGCATGTTCCGGTTTCCGTTACCAAAGAGAACGATGGCAGCCTGACGCTATCATTTGAAAACGGCACCACCCACAATACAGACACCTTGATTTGGGCAATTGGCCGTCATCCCACCACAGATAAAATCAACCTGGGTGCGACGGATGTCCAAACCACGGCAGATGGCTACATCAAAGTCGACCCATACCAAACCACCAGCGTGCCACATATTCACTGTGTCGGCGATATCATGGATGGCGGCATTGAGCTCACCCCTGTTGCGGTGAAGGCGGGACGTCTATTATCAGAGCGCCTATTTAACGGCCAAACGCATGCCAAAATGGACTATGAGTTGGTGCCAACCGTGGTATTTAGCCACCCGCCAATCGGCACCATTGGCTTGAGTGAGCCAGAAGCACGCGCCAAGTATGGCGATGACAATATAAAAGTCTACACGTCCAGCTTTGCGGCCATGTACACCGCTGTTACTCAGCACCGTCAACCCTGCAAAATGAAGCTGGTGTGTGCTGGCGATGAAGAAAAAGTGGTGGGCCTGCACGGGATCGGCTTTACGGTCGACGAGATGATTCAAGGCTTTGCGGTGGCGATGAAAATGGGCGCCACTAAGGCAGACTTTGATAGCGTGGTTGCGATTCACCCGACCGGGTCAGAAGAATTTGTTACCATGCGCTAAGCCGCGCGAGATAGGTTCATATCAAAACGCCGTGTCGATACACGGCGTTTTTTATGGGGATTCATTGTTTGTTACAGCAATTAGCCTGTCAACTGCGCACAGAAGCGGGCCAAGCCTTCTTTAAGACTCGCCAGTGCCGCCGTGGCTTGATCGGCTTCTCCTTGCTTGGCCGCTTGCTCTAGTGTCAACGCGTTCTGATACAGCTCTAGTGCGGCCAAATTACTGGCACTGCCTTTCATTTTATGCGCTTCTCGGACTAAATCGGCGTAATTAGCCTCCGCTAACTGCCTTTCCATCATCGGAAGCTGTTGCTCGCTTTCTTCAACAAAAATACGGCAGGCTTCGTCAAGAAGCGCCGGACTGTCCATTAACCGACTTAACGCTTCTTCTTTATCCCAAACCGATAGGTCGGCCTTTCCTTGATTGACACTCATGTTGGATCCTTTGTACTGATAGACCTATGCGCCACATGGGCTTTTTGAATGCTTTGTAGTCATCTTATTTCTAGCTGTTACTAAGGTTAACCAGCTGCGTTTATCCTGTTGAGATAGTGGTTAAACTCAGGTCCAATCATGCTCGCTTTTCCCCCAAATCATAACAACAGAAGTGAGTGCAAATCATGATGGATATGTTGCCTTGGCTAATCGTTTCCGGTCTGATTGTTTCAGTCATCACCGGACTATTAACCGTATTGATGGTAAAAGGCCTCGATTAAATCTGAAAGACTCCATGGTACGCCATGGAGTTTTTGCTTGTCCGCTGTTTATATTGATTTAGGGTTTATCCGACTTAGCCTTCTTTCTGGCCTTTTTATCCGCTTTACCCTTTTTGTCTTTCTTGGCTGCTTTTTGTTTGGCTTTTTTAGCTTTTTTAGCGGCGTGATCAGACGCTTTCTTCGCTTTCTTTTCTTCACCACTCACTAGCGAAATAGGACGACAGACGTAGCCTTTTTCACTCGCGACCCGCGCACATTTACTACAAGCCACGCGTGGCGGTGTGGTGATGATTGCCAAGGAGGATAGGTTAGCTTCAACCTCGCCTCGGCGCCATTTACATAAAGCTTTGGCCACTTACGCCTCCGCGCCTAACGCTGCGTTAATGTACATATCAAAACGGTTTTTCTTGGTGGTGATGGTCGAATGCGGTGGTCTATCCGCTAACGGCGTCGCATAATCCGGCCGCTTAACCACCACGCGACTGCGGGCCAGTTGAAGTGCGGGCAGCAATAAGGCATCTGCATCGCTATCTGCCCCCACTAAAGATTGAAAAACGCGCATCTCTTTTTTCACCAAGGCGGCTTTTTTCTTGTGGGGATACATGGGATCAAGGTAAATCACATCCGGTCGCACCAAACCTGGCATGTTTGCCATGTCAGTCAGTGCTTGCTCACTATTGGCATGCAATAACGTCATCCGTGATTGCATCCATGCACCAATATCGGGGTCCTGATAGGCTCGCTGTAAGCCATCATCAAGCAAGGCGGCAACAACCGGGTGCCTTTCTATCATTTGCACGGAGCAGCCTAAAGACGCCAATACGAACGCATCGCGCCCCAGTCCAGCGGTGGCATCGAGTACGCGCGGGGTGATCCCCTTATTGAGCCCAACCGCTTTCGCTATCGCTTGTCCTTTCCCCCCGCCAAATTTACGACGGTGGGCGACCGCACCGCTCACAAAGTCAACAAACACTGCCCCTAATTTAGGTTCATCGCGCTTGCGTAGTTCAAGATGCGTTTGTGTCATTACCAGGGCAAACGATGAATCAGGATCGTGAGTGAGTGACCACTTCGACTTTAGCCTTTCAAATTCTTCGTCTTTTTCAAGAGCGTCACAAATCAAACTGAGTTGCACATCGGATCTCCACAGCTGGGGCTGGTCCGATTATATCAGAGATGGTTTTTTTCCTTCACTGTCTCACGACTGGGACGCCACTTTTTTACCTGATCGCTCAACGGCGCCGGGATACTAAAGTGATAACCTTGGGCATAGTCGATGCCAAGCGCTTTGACTCTGTCCAAGATAGCTGCGTTTTCAACAAATTCAGCCACGGTTTGTTTTCCCATTTGCTTAGCTAAATCATGAATGGCTTTCACCATGGCATAGTCGGTTTCATCAGTCTCAATATCGCGGATAAACTGTCCGTCAATTTTTATAATATCGACCGGTAAACGCTTCAGATAGCCAAACGAAGAAATGCCGGCACCAAAATCGTCTAAGGCGATGGTACAGCCCAGTGCTTTAAGCTGAGAAAACAGATCGATCGCACTGCTCATATTACTGATCGCTGCGGTTTCCGTGATCTCCAGGCAGAGGCACTCGCTGGGAACCTGGGTCTGTTTAATGGCATCAAGGAGAAAAGCAACGAACGCGCTTTGGGTAATCGACCGGCCCGATAGATTAATCGATACCTTGCCCAACTTCGCAATTTGCTCGGGATTCGCATCAAACCAGGCAAGCGTTTTGGTTACCACCACCGTATCCAGTTGATGCGCCATGCTGTAGCGTTCGGCGGCAGGAATAAACATACTAGGAGGTAACCAACCGCCTTTGGTGTCGCGCATTCTGACCAGTGCTTCAATGTAGAGCGTGTCTTGCTCATCTGATTGGATATCCACAATTTGTTGTGCATAGATGTCAAAGCGGTCATGCGCGATCGCCTCATGAATATGGCTGACATAAGCCATTTCTTGCTCTCGGCGTTGCAGCTCTTCATCATCGGGGTGATAAATGTGGAGTCGATTGCGGCCTTCATCTTTAGCGGCATAACACGCTGTGTCTGCTTGGGCATGAACTTGTTGAGGCGAACCCGCGGTACGGTCAAGCAGACGTATCCCCAACGAGCACGCTAAGCGCATCCGGCTGCCATGCCAGAAGAACTCACTGTCAGCAAGCACCGCCAGCAAAGATCTTCCCCAGTTCACTGACTGCTCCGCGGCGTGATGATACGCGATAACGCCAAACTCATCACCACCTAAGCGTGAGAGTACCGCCCCTTCCGGCAAGTGCTGACGGATAATCTGAGCCACTTGTTTTAACGCCTCATCCCCCGCTTCATGGCCCGCGGTATCATTAATTAATTTAAACTGGTCCATATCGATGTAGAACATCGCATGGCACTCACCATCTTCTCGAGCTTGTAATAATGCCGCGGCCAGTTTTTGTTCAAAGTAGCTACGGTTGTAAAGACCGGTCAAATAGTCATGATGCGCTTGATAGGTCAGCTGGTTTTCCATTTCTCGGTGCGCGGTAATATCTTCACCCACGACCATTAGCTGGGTTTGATTGTGCATAGCGCGGATGGTTTCTCGAACCCATAAGGTGTGTCCATTGCCGGCTCGATACGGAATCTCACGGCGCCAGACTTGCTCTTGGTTATGCTGATCCCGTTTAATCATCCGATGGGGTGGCGCCTGGTCGCTCACATACAGCTCAGTGATTTTATGGCCCAGTAAGCACGATTTTTCATGGCCGAATAAATCTGCGGCGTATTGGTTCAGTGACTGGATGCGCGCCTGGTAGTCCACCGTTAACAAAATAACGGGTTGTTGCTCATAGAGCATGCGATATTCAATTTCGCTGCGCTGTAGCTTCTCTTCAGTTTGTTTGCGTTGGGTGACATCTCGCGCTTCAAGTAATACGCGTGGCTGGCCTCGTTCACCGGGAAAGCTTTTCACTGCCACGTCCAAGATCACTTCACGGTGGGCTTCGCTTAAACATAATTCAAACCGCTTTGGCTGGGTGGTTCCAATCTGTTTTAGGTGTTGCTCCAAACTTGCCGGATTACGCCAAATTGGCCACAGCCATAAAGGACGCTCTTCATACGCCTGCCTGTCGGTGATCAGCTGATAAAAGCTGGTGTTGCCTGAAACGACGATGCCATTTTGATCCAACAACGCGATCAGTTGATTACTTTGATCAAACACCCCTTTGAGCATCGCCCGGTGACGCATCAACGATGCCTCACTGCGTCGAAGCTGACGAATATTCGCGGCTAGCATGACAATCACGCTGCCCAGTACCAAAACAGCCAAGGCGACCGCTTGCACAGCCACCGGATGAGTTTGCCATATTGGTTCGGGTTGATTGGTGATCGTCACATCATCAAACGCGCTAATATCTAACTGCCAGCGCTTGAGTGCCGGGTAATCAAACATGGTGATATTGGTCCCATCACGTTCGGCGGGTAGCTGACCACTCAGGGTCTTAAGAAGGAGCTTCCCTTGATGGTAGCCTTGATTTTTACCATCTATCACCACGCCGCCGACCACACCCTGACCGAGCATAAAACTCATGGCACCATAGATGGGCACGGGCGTATTGTGAGTGAGCGTTCGGATACCACTGAGTTTATCGAGAAATTGTCCGTTGCTATCCCTAAAATAGGAAAGATAAAACACCGCCTCACCGTCATGCATGGCTTGAATTCTATCGCGTAGTCCCGAAAAGGTGAGACTAGAAAGGCGCACGACGTCGATGCCAGAATCACCGTTTCTGGCCAGTTGCGCTTGCACGACATTCCAGTATTGACGACTCGAGAAGGTATTATCGAGCAACACATAAACGCGCTCTAAACCAGGGTGCAACCGCTTCATTAACGCCAAGTTGCGCGGTAGATCCACTTCCTCTTTGACGCCGGTTAGCTTAGGGAGCAACGGATAATGCTGGCGACCAAAGTTATTCAGGCCCGCGTAAACAACTGGCGTTTCACCAACATATTCATGCAACTGATGGATTAACCAAAGTGCGGCATTATCCGTGGTTAAGATCGCATCGAATTGATGGTTCCCGAGCTTTTGGATATAGAGTTTTTTGAGTTGCTCTCGATACGCCTCTGACTGATAACGTTTAATTTCTAGATAAGTATGTTGAAACGCAATGTCTTCTCCCGCGGTGGCAGTATCGAGTCCTTCGACCAGAGCTTGGTTCCAAAAGAAGTTGGGATGATAGGAATGCACCACCAGCACGTTTTTTTGTGCGGCGCTGACACTCAATGCTACCCAGAACAGTAAACCGCCTAAAAGGTATTTGATCCCCACATCTACTTCCTGTTGGTTGATTGGTATCGCACTAAACAACGCGATACCCTACATTAGGTGTTAACCGAACGGTCAAGCAATCGTGTTAACGAAAAACAAGACCTCGCTATAACAAAAAGACGAAAACAATGAACGAATTGCCGAAACTGGATGACCTTGATCGTCGAATTCTTTCTACCTTACTGGATGATGCACGCGTTCCTTACGCAGAAATGGCAAAGCGATTTAATGTCAGCCCTGCCACCGTGCACGTTCGTGTCGAAAAGATGAAAGCCGCTGGCATTATCGAAGGCACCGAGATATTGGTAAATACTAAAAAGCTAGGCTATGACGTATGCTGCTTTATTGGTATCAATCTGAAAGCGGCGCGCGATTACCACTCCGCGCTAGAAAAGCTGAACCAACTCGATGAGGTAGTCGAAGCTTACTATACGACAGGGGCCTATAACATCTTCGTGAAGCTGATGTGTCGCTCTATCGAGGAGTTACAGTTTGTATTGATTGATAAACTGCAGGCCATCGATGAGGTCCAATCGACAGAGACACTGATCTCACTACAGAACCCGATTAACCGCAATGTTATCCCTTGAATTTTGTGGGGTAATTCATGCCCTTACTAAAAAAACGCCCCTGCCAATGGCAAGGGCGTAGAGACACTGTGTGGTCATTTAGCCGACGGTATCTTCCGGCCGCGGTGGTAATGGCGCGCCCGCGTCTTCGGCTAACCACTCGGCAACTTGCTTGGCAAAGTAGGTTAAAATGCCATCCGCACCCGCTCGCTTAAAGCACAGAAGTGATTCCATTACCGTTTCCCGCTCTTTCAGCCAACCGTTATCAAACGCTACTTTATGCATGGCATACTCACCAGACACTTGGTAGGCAAACGTTGGCACATTGAGCTCACTTTTCACTCGGCGCACCACGTCCAAATACGGCATTCCAGGCTTCACCATCACGGTATCGGCACCTTCAGCAATGTCCATTGCAACCTCATGGAGGGCTTCGTCACTATTGGCCGGATCCATTTGGTAGTTGGCTTTGTTACCGCCTTTAAGGTTAGCGGCTGAACCAAGTGCATCACGGAAAGGCCCGTAGTAGTTGGAAGCATACTTGGCTGAATATGCCATGATTTGGGTATTAATATAGCCGTTTGCTTCCAACGCTTCGCGAATACGTCCAATTCGCCCGTCCATCATATCCGACGGGGCGACAATATCGACACCAGCTTCGGCATGAGACAGGGCTTGCTTGATCAGTACCTCAGTGGTTGGCTCATTCATCACATAGCCGTCGTCGTCGATAATACCGTCTTGACCATGAATGGTATAAGGGTCAAGCGCCACATCAGTAATCACGCCCATTTGTGGCACATGCTCTTTGAGCAGGCGCACAGCACGAGGCACTAACCCTTCCGGGTTAAAGGCTTCCGATGCACAGAGCGTTTTAGCATCTTTGGGGATCACCGGAAACAGGGCGATCGCGGGCACTCCCAATTTGGCAAGGTAGTCCGCTTCATGTAACAGCAAGTCGATAGACAGTCGTTCAATACCTGGCATTGAAGCCACTGGCTCGCGACGGTTTTTGCCCATCAGGACGAAGACCGGATAAATTAAATCATTGGCAGAGAGTGTATGTTCTGCCACCAAGCGGCGGCTAAAATCAGTTTTGCGTGTACGACGCAGGCGTCGTGCAGGAAAGGCGCTTTGAATGGATACGGCCACGGTATCCTCCTTAATGTTGCAGACCTGGGCTTTGGGGCAGCGTACTGCCTCGCTATCGTTATGCACCCCTCACTGTATCGAGAAACAGCGCTGGGTATTTTTTATTGTACAATCAATAATCTGTTCAACAGGCTGTTGGCGAAGTTGCGCCACCGCCTGTGCAATATGCGGTAAGTACTTGGGCTCATTACGGCTACGTTTGGGCCGCGGGCGCAGATCGCGCGGCTGCAAATACGGGGCATCCGTTTCAATCATCAAGCGATCATCGGGCAGCCAGCTTACCTGTTGCTGAAGCTGCTGTCCGCGCCGTTCGTCGCAGAGCCAACCGGTGACACCTATGTATAACCCGGCATCCAAGCAATCTCGCAGTGCCTGATCCTCACCGGTAAAACAGTGCAGTACCGCCGCCGGCAACTTGTCTAACCAAGGACGCAATATCGCCAGCCAACGGTCATGAGCCTCTCGACAATGCATAAATACCGGCATTGACTGCTCAGCGGCTAATGCGAGTTGCGCCTCAAAGACCGCTTCTTGTTGCGGGCGCGGCGAAAAGTCACGGTTAAAGTCGAGGCCACATTCCCCTATCGCCACCACCTCGGCGCGCTGCGCCAGTTGCCGAATCATGGTTAAATTGGCTGGATCGACAGATTTGGCATCGTGCGGATGCACCCCGGCAGTGGCATAGGCGTAGCCAGGGTACCGCGCCGCTAAATCCGCCGCTGCTTGGCTTTCTTCAACGTTGGTGCCGGTAAAAATCATCCCAGAGACGCCGGCTTGCTGCGCATGAGCAACAACCTCGTCTCTGTCTTTATCAAATCGTGAGCTGGTGAGATTGACACCAATATCAATCATTCATTGGCCTCTTCAGATGCCGATGCGTCGCGCGGGACATAAAAACGTGACAGCAACACACCCAGCTCGAACAGCAAACACATAGGAATGGCGAGCAAGGTTTGCGAAATCATATCGGGCGGGGTCAACATCATGCCAACGACAAAGGCCGCCACCACGACATACGGACGCTTGCTGGTCAAGCTTTTCGCGGTTGTCGCGCCCGTCCAGACCAGCAGTATAATCGCAATAGGGATTTCAAAAGCAATACCAAATGCTAGAAATAAAGCCAAAATGAAATCGAGATAACTGGCAATATCCGTTGCCACCTGTACCCCTTCTGGCGCAATCGAGGTAAAAAAGCCAAACACCAAGGGCAATACCACCCAGTAGGCAAACGCCACGCCCGCGTAAAACAACAACGAGCTCGATACCAAAAGCGGCATCACCAAGCGCTGCTCATGCTTATACAGGCCAGGGGCAACAAAGGCCCAAATTTGATAAAGCACCACGGGGATGGCAACAAATACCGAGATAACCAGCGTCAGTTTGATGGGGGTGAAAAAGGGCGACGCCACATCGGTGGCAATCATGCTCGCCCCTTCAGGCAGCTTGTCAATCAGTGGCTGAGCGACCAAGCTATAAATGTCGTTGGCAAAATACACTAACCCGGCAAAGACCACTAAGATGGCAACGATGGCGCGAAGCAGGCGGTTACGGAGCTCCATCAGATGACTGATGAGTGGCTGAGAATCGTTTACAGAAGACATAGTGGTTTTTTCATCAGAGACATAAGGCGTCGCTCGTTATCACTTATCGGTCGACGAGGTGGACGAGGGACTGGTGGCCGTGTCCGCACTCTCGGTATCATGCGCTGCAGAGGTTGATGTTGACGAAGACGCATAAGGATGCTGCACATCGGCGGCTCGCTGTCGCAGCGTCTCCACCGACTCTTGCAGTTCAGGGGAGAGATTTTTCATCCCTGCTTGCTCGGCTTTGTGCAAATTATCTTGCAACTCTTTGATCTTGAGCTCTTGCTCGAGCTCGTCACGGACCGAACCTGCCATACGCTTGGCCGCGCCCACCCAACGTGACACATTACGTATCGCAATGGGCAGCCGCTCTGGGCCAAGCACCACAAGGCCAATGACGGCAATCAGTACCAGCTCCCAGAAACCAATATCAAACACGGCTTATACCTGCTCTTTGTCTTTTTGCGTTTTTTCGCTTTTCGACGGTTCAGCACGCGCATTAAGCGACGTTGGCTCGAAGTCAGCATCTTGATCAGCGCGCTTACCCTCGTCATCATGCATCGCTTTTTTGAACCCTTTTACCGCAGAGCCCAAATCACCACCCATATTGCGTAACTTCTTGGTGCCAAACAATAACACCACGATGACTGCAATGATCAGCAGCTGCCAAATACTAATTCCACCCATACCGGTTCCCTTTATTCCGCTTGGTTAATGTTATGTGCGCAGCAGTGTAACTGCTATTTGTTACAGGTTTTATTACAAAGTCGCCAGCCACACAACCAGAAAACGACCGCCCCCGCTGTCGCAACACTCGGTAGTGTATCGATCCGGTTGGCATACAAGATAGTCGCAGTCAGTAGTAAGGTGGCACCAATACCCAGTAGATATGTGGCGCGCGAGTGGCGCTGTTTGGTCTGTAAATAGCTTTGATAGTAGGTGTCTAACCGCTGATTGACTTGCCGCCCCTGGCGGAGGCCATCGTAGATTAGCTCGGGGATTTCTGGCAGCTTTTCGGCCCAAAACGGTGCCTTCTCTTTGACCGCCGCCCATACCGCTTGCGGTCCGACTTGCTGTTTCATCCACGACTCTAAAAACGGCTTTGCTGTGGTCCACAAATCAAGTTGCGGATAAAGCTGACGTCCAAGCCCTTCAATATAGAGCAATGTTTTTTGCAGTAAGACCAGCTGTGGCTGCACTTCCATATTAAAGCGGCGCGCGGTGTTGAAGAGGTTTAATAACACATTACCGAACGAAATTTCACACAGCGGCTTTTCGAAAATCGGCTCGCATACGGTACGAATAGCAAATTCGAAATCGTCGACATTGGTGTCATGCGGCACCCAACCTGAATCGACATGAAGCTCAGCGACCTTGCGATAATCACGGTTAAAGAAGGCAATAAAGTTTTCCGCTAGATAGCGTTTATCATCGCGGTTTAACGTACCAACAATACCGCAATCAAGCCCAATCCACTGCGGGTCGTGCGGGTGTTCATACGACACAAATACGTTGCCTGGGTGCATGTCCGCATGGAAAAAACTATCGCGGAAGACCTGGGTGAAAAAGACTTCAACCCCCCGCTCGGCGAGCAGCTTCATATCTGTACCGTTCGCCTCAAGCGCGTCGATATCTGACACTTGAATACCGTAAATGCGCTCAGACACCATCACGTCTTTGCGGCAATAGTCACTAAACACTTCGGGCACATACAAGGCTTGATCGTTTTCAAAGTTGCGACGCAATTGAATGGTATTCGCCGCTTCGCGCATTAAATCCAGTTCATCAAGCAAGGTTTTTTCATATTCGCGAATCACTTCTACCGGCTTTAAGCGACGTGCATCAGGGAGAAAACGCGCCACCAGCCGTGCCACGCGATACATCAGACGCAAGTCGGCCTGAATAACCGGCAAGATATCGGGACGGATCACCTTAATCACCACTTCACGGCCATTTTCTTTTAATGTCGCGGTGTGGACTTGTGCGATGGATGCAGAGGCTAATGGGTTGGGCTCAAAATCACTGAACCAAGTTTCCAGAGGCCCACCCAGTGACGCTTCAATTTGCGTTTTTGCTTTGTGGCCATCAAAGGGTGCGACTTTATCTTGCAACTGGGCGAGTTCATTGGCGATATGAGCAGGAAAAAGATCGCGGCGGGTCGACATCATTTGCCCGAGCTTTACCCATACCGGCCCCAAACTTTGCATCGCTAAACGCAAGCGCTCACCCACAGGCTTGTCTGGGTGTTGGTTTTTAAGCCAAAACAGCGATTTACGCCCAAGATGGGCGAGTCGAGTCAGCGGTTGCCTGGGTAGTAGGGCATCAACACCGTACAATAACAAAGTACGAATAATAAAATACAGGCGACGAATCTCACTGAGTGTCATGCGGACTCCATCCGTTCTACTAACTGCTTAACCTTGGCTTCCAACCGCGCCGCGTCACTGCGCAATTCATCCACTTGATCACTGTATGCCGCCACTTCTAACGGCCCCGGCGCCAAGCGCCACTCTTCGGTGATCACTTCCCCAGCATAGCGCTGCTGACGCTGAGCCAGTTGTTGTAATTGCTGCCAACGCTGCTGTGCCTGAGTGACGAGGGTATGGGCAACCACATCTCCGGTATAAGGCGATAACCATTCGGCGACATCAAACTGAATGCCGCTCAACAATTGAGAAAACTGCTGGGCCACGTCCATATCACCATCAAGTGTCAGCTTATCGGCTTTTATTAACGCAGTAAGATTGGCTTTTTGCTGCAATTGCGGCAACGCAGAAAGCGAGAGGGATAGTGCACAATCAAGCTCTCCCTCGTAATGGCTCAGTACAACGATCTGCTGGCCAAAAACAAAGACCCACTGTCGATTATATTCTTGCAGCGTGACGCCAATACTGCGCCCTTTTAGTCGCGCTAAACGGCGCTGGCTATCTGCATCTTTATTAATCACGCCATTTAAGGCGGTCTCGAGTCCTGCACACACGAGTGAGTCAAACGCCATACCGGCTCCTTAGAATTTATACCCACGGTGCAGCGCGACAATGCCACCGGTGAGATTATAATAGCTGGCTTGTTCAAAGCCGGCTTGTTCCATCATGCCTTTCAAGGTTTCTTGATCAGGGTGCATACGAATTGATTCAGCAAGATAACGATAGCTATCTGGGTCATTGACAATGAGCTGCCCCATCTTAGGTAAAATGTGGAACGAATAGGCGTCGTATACTTTCGATAACGGCTTCGCCACCGGTTTAGAAAACTCTAGGACCAGAAGGCGCCCTCCCGGTTTGAGTACACGAAACATCGAGCGCAGCGCCGCATCTTTATCGGTGACATTACGAAGCCCAAACGCGATGGTAATACAGTCAAAGTGATCGTCAGGAAAAGGTAGCTGCTCGGCATTCGCCTGCACATAGCTCACGTTGCCAACAATACCCTTATCGCGCAACTTATCGCGACCCACTTTCAGCATCGAGTTATTGATATCCGCGAGTACCACCTCACCTTGCTCACCGACGATGCGAGAAAACTTGGCGGTCAGATCACCGGTGCCGCCGGCTAAATCCAACACTTTTTGTCCGGGGCGTACACCACTACAGTCAATGGTGAAGCGCTTCCATACCCGATGAATGCCCATCGACATCACATCATTCATCAGATCGTATTTAGCAGCGACCGAATGAAATACATCAGCCACGAGGCTTTCTTTTTCTTGGCGTTTGACTTTCTGGTAGCCAAAATCAATCGTTTCTTGGTCCTGGTGCGAATTTTTCTCTGTCATTGTATTCCCCTAACATATTGGCTCCAGTTTACTTTATCGCCCATCCTGACTCCAAGCGCGCAACCCAGTTTATTCTCATTCTTGCGTGGTGGTGCCTGGGTCCGTCTGCATGACATTGACCGACTCTCCCGGTCCAGGTTCCGTGGCCACACTGGCCAGCGCCGGACTTATATCGCGTTTAACCTCGACACCTAGGGCTTTAAAGCTCTCCGCTTGGCGCAAGATATTGCCGCGCCCTTGGCTAAGTTTGTTCATCGCTCCTTGATAACTGTCACTGGCTTTACCTAGCGCGCTGCCCAGCCCTTCCATATCGCTAACAAAAAGTCGCACCTTGTCATAAAGCTTGCTGGCCTTCTCGGCGATTTGTTTGGCGTTTTGATTTTGATATTCATAGCGCCATAAATTATTGATTGTTCTGAGAGCCACTAACAAGGTGGTCGGGCTCACCAGCATGATGTTGTTGTCCATGGCGTCCCGAATCAGGCTGGCATCCGCCTCAACCGCGACCTGAAAAGCCGGCTCAACAGGAATAAACATCAGTACGTAATCCAGTGAGCGTACTCCATGGAGTTGATGATAATCTTTGCGACCCAAACCACGAATATGCTGACGAATTGCCTGGACGTGCTCTTTAAGCGCGGCATCTTGTTCGGCCAGTGTCTCAGCGTTGTAATAGCGTTCATACGCGACCAAGGCCATTTTGGCATCAACGACGACATCTTTTTCTTGTGGCAACTTAACCACCACATCCGGCTGATAGCGCTTGCCCTGTTCATTTTCAAAGCTGACTTGGGTTTGGTACTCACGCCCCTCTCGCAAGCCAGACTCTTCTAAAATGCGCGCGAGGACCACTTCGCCCCAATTACCTTGTTGCTTATTATCGCCTTTTAGCGCCTGAGTCAGGTTATGGGCCTCACGGGTCATGTCCGCGTTTAATTGTTGTAGATTTTTGATTTCATGAATCAAGGTATGGCGCTCTTTGGCTTGCTCGCCAAAGCTATCGGTCACCTGCTTCTTAAATCCTTCCAACTGCGATTTAAGCGGTCCAAGCAGGCTTTCTAAGCTCATTTTATTTTGCTCATCGACCGAGTGGACTTTTTGCTCAAATACTTGATTGGCAAGTTGCTCAAACTGGGTGCGTAATCGCTCCTCCGCGTTTTCTAGCAGTGCGTGTTTTTCCTTCGCCGCGTTTAACTGCTGCTCCGCGCTGGCTTTGACTTCTCGCAACTCTGCCAACAGTTCAGACTTTTCCTCACGTACCGTATCGAGTTTATCTGACAGTGCATGATTGTCTTGGCGTAATTGTTCCAATTGGCGCAGTTTCTCGCTCGCCGACGTCAACTTTCCATAATACTGGCGTAACTCTTGCGTCAGACGATCGCGCTCGACATCTAAGCTATCTAACTCGTGCTGTTGCTGATCAAGCTGCTGCTGCAGTTGTTGGTGTTGCATGTCAGCACTGGCTTGTTGCTGCGCATATTGCGTTTCATACCATTGCTGGTATTGCGCAACGACACGTCGGTGTAGGCCATAACCGAGTCCAAAGGCACTGACAGCGCCAAAACAAAACGTGAGAATAGGTAAAGCGGAAAATGACAAGCCATCAAGCATAAAACGTTCTCTATTGTGCGGTCATTGGTATCAGCAAAGGCTAATGGGATACTGGATAGATGTCCAGTCTATCTCAGTTAGTTACAATGGCGTAGACTGCCTGGAACGACAGGCATATTGGCAAGGAGGCAACATGCATAACGAACGTAAGGCACTGATCTTTGCCTTGTCTGCTGTACTGCTATGGTCAACGGTTGCAACCGCATTCAAAATCACCCTGAGCTACATGACACCGATTCAAATGCTGGCAGCGGCCAGCTTAGTGTCGGTAGTAATTTTAACCGTGATTGCCGCCGTGCAAGGAAAGCTTCACGCGCTGTGGCCGACTTTTCGGCGTCGGCCTGGTTACTATTGCGTGTTGGGGATGATTAATCCATTCATTTACTACTTGGTGCTTTTTAAAGCTTACGATCTGTTACCCGCTTCATTAGCCCAGCCTTTAAATTACAGCTGGGCTATCACTCTGACATTATTGGCGGCATTGTTTTTAGGCCAAACGATTCGTCGTCAAGATTGGATTGCGGCGGCGTTGGGCTATTTTGGCGTGGTTGTGATCGCTACCAAAGGCCAGCTTTTATCGCTCCAGTTCGATAGCCCGCTTGGCATTGGTTTGGCGTTACTCTCAACGTTATTGTGGGCAGGTTTTTGGGTCCTTAATACTAAAAATCGCGCTGATCCTGTGCTCGGCATTTTGCTCTGTTTTATTCTGTCACTGCCTGTATCTTTGCTATTAGCAGGATTAACAAGTACTTGGGAAGGGATCCCTTGGCAAGGATGGCTGGCAGTCGGTTATGTCGGGCTATTCGAAATGGGAATAACCTTTATGCTGTGGCTGAACGCGATGAAATATACCCAGAACACCTCTCGGATCAGTAATCTGATTTTTATTTCGCCTTTTATCTCCTTGGTGTTACTGGCCACCATTATTGGCGAGACAATTCATATCAGTACCTTGGTTGGGCTAAGTTTTATTGTAGTGGGGTTACTGATCCAACAGCGTACCCCGAAAAAGCGCAAACAACCTGCCGCGAGCGCGTAATCTGTATTGCTTAAGGGTTGCCAATGCCGCTCACAATGATCGGCGCCCGTTGCACGGCGCCCGTTGCACGGCGTCAATCGGCATTAACCCATCTTACGCTGGATCATATATTGGTATAGCTCGTCAGCCGACAGGCCATCTTGCTCCAAACCTTGGGTGATTTCCTCGATACGCTCAGCACGACGATCTTCAATCACGTGATTAAATTGATAAACCAGCTCGCGTAAATATTTGAGCGGCACTTGATGGGCGGCGCTACGGACACGCTCTTCACTTTGGCTGCCTAGCTCTACCAATAATTTACCAAACATGATTTTTTCCGGCGATTCCTCAAGTTGTTCAAGGACGCGCGCCATTTCGATTGTCGATAATGACATAGTGTATAACTGACCTTTGGATATAAAACGAAAAGGAATGAGCGTTAATTCGATTTGCTTAGTAAATATACTCTGAACCACGCACGTTTAGCAAAATAAAAAAACGCTGGCCGAGGCCAGCGCAAAAGGATGATGGGTTGTCGAGACCCCTGCGTTTTGCACGTCTTATTATTGTTTGCCAACTGAGACGTTGTTTTATTGATTATTTAGCTTTTTACCACTTTGGCATGCCATTGCTTACCTTTCGGTGACCATAAAATAATCAGACCCGGCACTAATAACCACATATGCACCGTCATCAAATCACTGGCCGATAAGCCTAGACGCTGGGTTAAGCTCACGAGTAGCCCAGCTCCGCTCATTTGGAATAACCCGAGCAATGCCGCGGCCGTGCCCGCGCGGTCCGAAAACGGCGCTAATGCTGCTCCAGCTGACGCGCCTAACACCCAAGCAAAGCCAAATGATGAGGTAAAGATCGGCAACATAAAGGCCCAAGGTGCAGCGATGTGGCTGAGCGCCAACATCAACCCGCCCGATCCTACCAGCATCATAAGGCCAATATTTAATGCCCGGCGGCTACCAAACTTTTGCATATAACGCGGCCCCAACATTGCCGCAGCAATATTTAACGCCGCATTGGCGCCAAACCAAAAGGTGAAACTGTTCATGGAGATACCGTATCTGTCCATCAACAGCACAGGTGCGGAGGTGACATAAGCGAGGATCACCGCCATCGCCAACATGCAAAGAGTTATGTGATAAGTAAATGTTGGTACACGCAGCACCTGCCAATAACGGCGTAAGCTGAATAGGCGGCCCGAGGTATCAGTATGCGATGGTCGGGTTTCGGGCAAAAAGACGATAACCAGCACCAACCCTAATACCGCATAACCGAGCATAAAAGTGAAGTTAGCACGCCAGTCAAACACCTGGGTTAACCAACTACCAAGTAGAGGCGCTAGAGCCGGCACAAAACAAATCGCGCCATTTAAGTAGCTAATCATATGGCCACTGCGTTCGGCACCAAAACGATCGCGGACAGCGGCAAAGGCACACACGGAGGTTGCACACGCGCCAAACCCTTGCAGCAAACGCGCCACCAGCATCATATCCATCGAGGTGGCGAGCCACGCCATCAAAGAGCTAAGGCCATAAAGCGAAATACCAATAATAGCCACAGGCTTACGGCCAAAGCGATCGGCCAACGGCCCCGCAAACAGCTGACCAAGACCTAAGCTAAACATAAACCAGGTCACAGTGTCTTGAGCCAAAGTGGGACTCACATTAAAGTCACCCGCCATATGCGATAGTGCCGGTAGGTAAATATCAATCGCCATGGGGCTAAATAGCACCAGTAACACCATTAAGGCGACCAGTAAGCGATTTGATGTCGGTGAATCAGTGTGCGTCATTGGTTACTCCTCTATACAGGCACGCAGTATAGTGGCTTCAGGATATGAACCATAATGGTTTATAGTAAAAGCAGTTATTCCTAAGGAGAATACCAAAGATGGGTTTGGACCAACTGCAACGTACCGACCTCAATTTATTGGTGTGTTTGCATGTACTTTTAGAAGAGTGCAATGTCACGGGCACAGCCAAACGCCTGCATTTAAGTCAATCGGCGGTGAGTAAAAATCTGGCCCGGCTAAGATCGCAATTTAACGATCCGCTTTTTACTCGAGCCGCCCACGGCTTAAAACCCACGGTTCGTGCACAAACCTTGCAACCTAAATTACGCGCTTTGCTCAATGATATCGCGGCGATGACCGAACCTGACCATTTTCAGCCACACTTAAGTGATCGCTGTTTTCGCTTTGCGCTCGTAGAAAGCGCCTACCCATTACTGCTGCCCCAATTTATTGGCGACATGTTAGAGGCCGCCCCATCGATCACCCTCAATACCGCCGCTTGGGATCAAACCACTTTTGATGGTCTCGCCCGTGGCAATATCGACTTTGGTATTACCGGAAAAGATTTAAACCCCGCCGATGCCATGCTGACCATGATGCCGCCCAAGGGTGTGCGCTACCAAGAGCTTTGCCAAGATCACCAGTGTGTCTTGATGCGCGCCGATCACCCCGCACTCAAGGGCCCATGGGATGAAGCGCGTTACCTTGGACTGCGACATGTACAGGTGAAATGTGATGGAAATGATCGCTGGTTGTTGGACTATAAACTGGCAGAGCGTAATATTGAGCGTGACATTGCCATGTACGTGCCTGATTTTAACAGTGCGGCGAGCCTGTGTACCTATACCGACCTGGTGTTTACCTCACCAAGCCATTTTGCGCATTATATTGCCGCGTCGCTCAATTTGGTGGTACGGCCGTTACCGACGCCAATACCGCCGATGGCGTACACCTTGTTTTGGCATCAAAATCAAGAAAATGACCCGGGGCACCAATGGCTGAAAGATTTAATTATTTCGCGCTGTCAGCAGTTTAGCCCGGCAAAATTGCAGCCTATCGCCCATCGCGCTAGGGTCTAATCCACTGGTTTTTTACGCGTGGCCGAACATGGCAAGTTCACCCCATACAAAGAAGGAAGAATAATGGACGCGACCCTTACCAAGCGTGTTGAGCAGCTAAGACACTGGCTGGCTCAACACGATTATGACGCCCTACTCATCCCCCACGAAGACGAATATCTCGGTGAGTATGTGCCCGAGCACAACGAACGCCTCCACTGGGCAACCGGCTTTACCGGCTCCGCAGGGGCGGCGGTGATCACCCGCGACAAGGCAGCGATTTTTGTTGATGGCCGCTATGTGGTTCAAGTCCGTAAGCAAGTCCCCGCCGGCCTGTTTGACTACTGCCACCTGATTGATGAGCCACCGGTGCAATGGGCCCAGCAACAATTGCCCAAGGGTGCCAAGCTGGCTATCGACGCTCGCATGCATAGCGTCGCTTGGTACAAACGCACCCAACGCGCGCTGGATGGGGCTTTGACACTGGTGAGTGTTGAGCAAAACCCGATTGAAAGCTTATGGGACGATCGCCCCGCCCCGCTTAATAGCCCTGCCATTTTACTGGGTGAAGAGAAAACCGGCCGCGCCAGCTTAGATAAGCGTCAAACCATTGGCCAGCAGTTAGCCGATCAGAACCTTGATGCCGCGGTACTCACTCAACCCGATGCCGTCTGTTGGCTGCTCAATATCCGTGGTCGCGATATCCCACGTTTGCCCGTGGTACTGACCCAAGCGATTATCAAGCAATCCGGTGACGTCACCGTGTTTATCGACCCTGACCGTCTCCCCGACGGCTTTGATGCACACGTGGGCCAAGGAGTGAGCGTCGCGCACCCTGATAGCCTGGTTGATGCCCTGCAAGCGCTGAGTGGTCAACGTGTATTGGTCGACCCAAACGGTGCCAATGCGTGGACACTGGACACGCTCCAACAAGCGCAAGTCACCGTGGTGGAAGCGCAAGACCCATGTGCGCTTGAAAAGGCGGCCAAGAACCCGCAAGAAATCGCCGGTATGCAAGCCTGCCACGTGCGCGATGGTGTTGCCGTGACTCGCTTTTTGGCGTGGTTTGACCGTCAAGTCGACGCCGGTGAACGCCCTGATGAAGCTGTGCTCGCAGACACCCTGTATCAATTCCGCCAACAAGACGATCAACTGGTCGACTTAAGCTTTGATACCATTTCCGCCGCCGGTGGCAATGCGGCCATGTGTCACTATAACCACAACAATCAGCCCAAACCGAGCGTGATTGAGAGCAACAACGTCTACTTGGTGGACTCAGGCGGCCAATACTATGACGGCACCACCGACATTACCCGTACCGTGCCGGTGGGCGAATGCAGCGCTGAGATCAAAAAGGCCTTCACGCTGGTGCTTAAAGGGCATATTGCGCTGGCCACTGCGCTGTTCCCGAAAGGCACCTCAGGCAGCCAGCTTGATGCCTTAGCACGCCAGTATTTGTGGCAACACGGCTATGATTTTGACCATGGCACCGGTCACGGTGTCGGGCATTTCTTGGATGTGCACGAAGGGCCACAGCGCATTTCCAAAGCGCCCAACAGTGTTGCGCTATTGCCGGGCATGGTGGTGTCAAACGAGCCGGGCTACTATCGCGCCGAGGCGTTTGGGATCCGGATTGAAAACCTCGAGTTGATTGAAGAAAAGCACACCGAGGGCGACATGACGATGCTCGGGTTTGCCTCACTCACGCGTGCGCCTATCGATCGTCGTTTGGTCGATGTGAGCTTGCTCAGCGAGGCGGAAATCCAGTGGTGGAATCGCTATCATCAAACCGTGTGGGATGAAGTTAGCCCATCTTTAGATGATCAAGACCAAGCTTGGTTAAAACAAGCGACCGCGCCGCTAAGCCGTTAAGTCGCCTCTTCACTAAGTATAAAAAAACAAAAAGCGTCCGATTGGACGCTTTTTTTATTCCCCTTTCAGGGCTTTCTCGACCGCTTTGGGCGAAAAGCCGCGCAAGGTGGTATCGCCAATACAAATCACCGGGACACCCCGCGAGCCTGTTGCCGCCAGCAGCTTCTTGCCTTTGGGCGTGGCCGTATCGACGACACGATAACGCAGCCCTTTTTTATCCAAGTAAGCTTTGGCCGCCTCACAGTGAGGACAGCGCGGGCCCACATATACAGTAATACGTTTCATGCCCGCATTGTCGCTAACCCGCTGCCGTTTGTGAAGCCATTTGCACCTGACGCGCGATATCGTAGATGTTATCCCAATCTTTCCATACCACTTCGAAGCCGAGCGCACGGACGCTGGCGGCCACCTCTGCCGCGCTACGTTCATCACTGATGGCAAACTGCTCCAATTGTGGCTCAGGGTTGGCATAACCGCCCGGTTGAGTTTTTGACGCCGCGGATAGACTCGTGACACCAAGCGGCAACACATTGTCGCGAAAGTGAGGTGACTCCCGTGTCGATAGCGACAGCTCTACCTGCGGATTCCACAACCGATAGGCACAAATCAACTGAACCAGCTGCTTATCCGTCATCACCGATTTCGGCTGTAACGCCCCCGCGCAAGGACGTAAGCGCGGAAAAGATAGCGAATAGCGGCTTTGCCAGTATTGCTTTTCCAGATAATCGAGATGCTGGGCGGTAAAAAAGCTGTCGGTCCGCCAGTCCTCAAGGCCAATCAAGGCGCCGAGACCAATCTTATCGACCCCTGCCTGCGCCAATCGGTCTGGAGTTTGCAGCCGGTAGTGAAAGTCGGTTTTATTGCCGCGCTTGTGATGTTCCCCATAAGTTGGAGCGTGGTAGGTTTCTTGGTAAACCATCACCGCATCCACACCCTGTGCCACCAAGGCGCGATACGCGTCGGTATCCAGCGGCTGCACCTCCATCGCCACATGATGAAAGTATCGCTTCACCACCGGTAAGGCGCGGAGAAAATACTCGAGCCCTACCTTGGTTTCATGCTCACCGGTCACCAAGAGCACACTGTCAAAGCCCATTTTTTTGATCGCTTCACACTCGGCGGCGATCTCAGCTTCATCCAGCGTGCGCCGTTTGATTCGGTTTTCCATCGAAAAACCGCAATAGGTACACACGTTGGCGCACAAATTGGAGAGATACAGCGGAATATAAAACCCCATGGCGTAGCCAAAACGCTGCCGCGTCAGCGCCGCAGATTGCTGAGCCATGGCCTCAAGATAGGCTTCAGCTGCTGGGCTGATCAGGGCAGCGAAATCGTCCAAATTGCGCGAGGATTTAGCCAGCGCCCGCTCGACATCTTGGCGCGTTTTGCTGTAAATCGAAAGGCGATGATGATCCCAATCGAGTGCCGCCCACCGCTCAGAAAAGCTCATCACGCCTCCTTAGCGTCAAGAAACGCAGTTAAGGGGCTAGAAGCGTGGGCATGATTGTGTGTGCCCGCCAGCCCAGCGCGATACGCGCAGCGTCCTGCTTCAACCGCTTGTTTAAACGCCGCGCCCATAGCAGTCGGATCGCCAGCCGTGGCAATGGCGGTGTTCACCAACACTGCATCAGCACCGCGCTCCATCGCTAACGCCGCATCTGACGGTGCACCAATGCCGGCATCAATGATCACCGGCACGCGAGCTTGCTCAATAATGATGTCGAGAAACGCCATTGAGGCCAGTCCTTGGTTGGAGCCAATCGGTGAGCCAAGGGGCATCACCGCCGCGCACCCCACCTCTTCCAAACGCTTACACAGCACAGGATCGGCATGACAATATGGCAGCACCACAAACCCCTCATCTACAAGCGTTTTCGCCGCTTGAAGGGTTTCAATCGGATCAGGCATCAGATACTTAGGGTCGGGGTGAATTTCCAGCTTCACCCAGTGCGTTCCCAATGCTTCTCGGGCAAGACGCGCGGCAAAGACCGCTTCTTGCGCATTTTTCGCCCCCGAGGTATTGGGCAGCAGGCGCACACCTAGTTCACGCAGCGGGGTTAAAATATCGTCTTGTGTGGCATGCACATCGACTCGCCTTAGCGCCATGGTGACCAGCTCAGTACCACTGGCCGCCAGTGATTCGGCCATGATCTTGCGACTGGCAAACTTGCCCGTACCGGTTAACAGCCGAGATGAAAACGTCGTATCCGCAATGGTTAACATAATTATCCTCCGGCAATCGCTTGAAAGACCGCCAAGCTATCGCCAGCGGCAAGTGACGTGGATGACCAAGCATCGCGCGCAATAATGGTCTGATTTAGCGCGACCGCGACTGATTCGGCCGGCACCTTCATCTCCTCAATCAATTGCGTGACGGTCGTGGCATTGACCTCTGTGGGTGCGTCATTAATGATTAACTGCATCACTTACCTCCCGCGTTGGCTGACAAACCGCACAGAGCGGATGAACAGGCAGCGAAAAGTGCTGCCATGTCATGGTTTGACCATCCAGTCGTGACAAGCGATTGGTACCGACCGCTTGCCCTAATAATAATTTTATCCCTTCAAGCGCTTGCGCAGTGGCCATCATGCCGACCACAGGTCCCATTACCCCAGCCTCAGCACAGCGCGTGGGTTCAGAGGGCGTCACGTCCGCAAAGGCGCACGCATAACATGCGCTATGCGGTTGATAAACCAATAACTGGCCTTGCCAGCCAATCGCGGCTGCGCTCACCAAGGGTGTACCAGCCTCTACACAGGCTTGATTGACTGCATGGCGAGTAGCGAGATTATCACTGCAATCAAGGACCACATCCGCCATCGCCACTTCAAGCGCCAGACGTTCACCCTCAAGATAGGCATTGATGGCTCGGCAGTGGCAATGAGGATTCAGCGCGACCAAGTTAGCGGCTAGCGCTGCGGCTTTATCGGTGCCGATTTGCTCATCCCGATACGCCACCTGACGCGCCAAATTAGATAGCTCAACGTGGTCCGAGTCAGCAATCGCTAACTGACCCACGCCAGCGCCTGCAAGATAGAGGCCCGCGGTGGTTCCAAGCCCACCGGCACCGACCATTAACACGCGCGCCTTGCTAAGTGCCTGCTGCCCGCACTCTCCGACTTCTGGCAGCATGATTTGCCGGCTATAACGCAGGTATTCACTGTCCGATAGCATCACGCCCTCCTTGCTGTCTTGATGGATTAAGACAGCGATTAAACGCGTCAATGCGCGCCGCTAAATCAGGCGCTTGCGTCACGGCACGGACCACCGCAATGGCGTCTACGCCGGTGCGCCAAACGTCAGGGGCTCGGTCGAGATCAATACCGCCAATCGCCACCGTCGGGAAGCGGCCCTCCACAGTCGCCACCTGCTGCGCTAACGCTGAAATACCTTGCGGTGGTTCGGCGAGCTGTTTGGTGGTGGTGGGAAAAATATGGCCGATGGCGAGATAGCTTGGCGTGAGTTCAACCGCTGCAGCGAGCTGTTCTGGACTGCGCGTCGACACACCGAGACGCAGCCCTTGACGGGCAAGCCGGTCAAGATCCGCCTCTTGTAAGTCTTGCTGCCCCAGATGAACGCCATAGGCACCAGCCTCAAGCGCGAGCAGCCAGTGATCGTTGATAAACACCTGCGCATGGTGCGCGCGCCCTAATGCCACCGCGCGCTGTACCCAATCTAGCAATTGTGGATGCCCCGGCTGCTTCACACGCAGTTGCACGGTTTTCACCCCCAAGCAAAGCAAGCGTTCGAGCAAATCCACATCGTCCACCACCGGATATAATGGGCCTATACCTTCAGACATAGGCGCAAACGGAGTTAAACTCATGATCCCACCTTGTCGCTGTCTTCCACCTCAGTACCGTGTTGTGGCTGAAGATGGGATTTTTGCAGGTAGAGCTCACTGCCCTTTTCTCGGAATTCTTGCGATTTTTGCTGCATGCCTGCTAACGGGTCTTCCAGCATAGCGACATCAATCGCTTGACCCGCGGCGGCATAGCCGTTTTCTTTGGCGTAGTCCCGGACTTCCTGGCTGATTTTCATGGAGCAGAATTTTGGCCCACACATGGAGCAAAAATGCGCGACCTTGCCCGACTCTTGAGGCAGGGTTTCATCGTGATAAGCACGCGCCGTCACCGGATCTAAAGCAAGGTTGAACTGATCTTCCCAGCGGAATTCAAAGCGCGCTTTGGAAATGGCGTTATCTCGTACCTGCGCCCCCGGGTGTCCTTTAGCTAAGTCCGCAGCATGCGCGCAAAGCTTGTAGGTGATAAGCCCAATTTTAACATCCTCCTTATTGGGCAGACCCAGATGTTCTTTGGGCGTGACATAACAGAGCATCGCACACCCAAACCAGCCAATCATCGCCGCACCAATGCCGGAGGTAATATGATCGTAACCGGGAGCAATGTCGGTGGTTAGCGGGCCGAGAGTATAGAAAGGCGCTTCATGGCAATGGGTGAGCTGCTCGTCCATGTTCTCTTTGATCATATGCATGGGCACGTGGCCAGGGCCTTCAATCATCACCTGCACATCGTATTCCCATGCCACCTTGGTGAGCTCGCCCAGGGTACGTAGCTCACTGAATTGCGCTTCGTCGTTCGCGTCTGCCACTGAGCCGGGACGCAGCCCATCGCCCAACGACAAAGACACGTCGTAAGCGGCACAGATTTCGCAGATTTCGCGAAAATGGGTATACAGGAAACTTTCTTGATGATGCGCCAAGCACCATTTGGCGATAATCGATCCACCGCGCGAGACAATCCCAGTCACGCGATTGGCGGTCATGGGCACATAGTGCAAACGCACCCCAGCGTGAATGGTAAAGTAGTCGACCCCTTGCTCGGCTTGCTCTATCAAGGTATCGCGCATGACTTCCCAGGTCAGGTCTTCGGCAATGCCGTTCACTTTCTCAAGCGCCTGATACATAGGCACAGTGCCAATCGGGACTGGGCTATTACGTAAAATCCACTCGCGGGTTTCGTGAATATTGCGGCCCGTCGATAAATCCATCACCGTATCCGCACCCCAACGAGTCGACCATACCAATTTTTCAGTTTCTTCCTCTATTGAGGAGCTCACCGCTGAGTTACCAATATTGGCATTCACTTTCACCAGGAAGTTACGCCCGATGATCATCGGCTCCGCTTCTGGGTGATTAATGTTAGCCGGAATAATCGCCCGCCCTTCGGCGATCTCTTGGCGCACAAATTCGGGGGTGATTTGTGATGGCAAATGCGCACCAAAGCTTTCCCCGGGATGCTGGCGGTTCAGCTGCTCTTCACGATACTGCTGACGCCCCATATTTTCGCGAATGGCGATAAATTCCATTTCTGGGGTAATGATGCCTTGGCGTGCGTAATGCAGTTGAGTCACACACTGATTAGGTTTCGCGCGGCGGATAGATGGTAAGGCACTAAAGCGAAGTTCATCCAAGGTTTCATCACTGAGGCGGGTTTGGGCATAGTCAGAGCTCACCGCATCAAGAAACTCCGTATCGGCACGTTCATCGATCCAGGCTTTTCGCACTGGCGCTAAGCCTTGGTAAATATCGATAGTACTCTGTGGGTCGGTATAAGGCCCTGATGTGTCATAAACCCGAATGGACTCATTGTCTTCATACTGAGGCTTTTCTTTGCTGCCGCCCACAAAGGTGGGGGAAAGATGGATCTCGCGCATCCCGACGCGAATGTCAGGTCGCGAGCCCTCGACATAGACTTTTTCCGAGTTGGGGTAGGTTTGCGCAGAAAGGGAATCGATAAAGGATTTGGCCTCAAGGCGGGCCTGTTTACGGGTCGACATAGCATTACTCCGGTGTTCATTATGGGAATTAATGCTTGCCGGAAAACGCTGAATTTGAGATGTGAGCAAACTGGCAGACGGGTTGCGTCTGTGATCTGAAGCATCTCTTGTTCCCTTCGCTGGTCTTAACCAGATCAGGTTCAACGGATCCCACTTTATGTGGTCTCAGCCAATTGGCACTCCGACAAGTTCAATGCCAGTATAAGAAATCACCGCCGCAACAACAAGCGACGTACGCGATGTTTTCTATTACCCGGTAATACGTCCCAACAGCCAAGCCCCCATCGCTGCCGCTCCGAGGCATAAGGCGAGATTCAAACCAACATTTAGCAAGGCTTTCACCGTTTCTCCATGTTGGAACAGCATCAAGGTATCGACAGAGAACGTCGAGAAGGTGGTAAAAGCCCCTAAAAAGCCAATCGCAATCAGTTGACGCCAAGGGACCGGGGCAATTAGCTCTTGGCTCATCGCCGCTAAAAAGACGCCCATTGCTAATGAGCCCAGCACATTAACCATTAGGGTGCCGTACGGGAATCCTCGACCAAACACCGCGACGCTCCACTCTGAAACTAAAAAACGCGAGGACGCCCCTAATGCGCCACCAAGCCCTACCCACAATATGCTTACCACTGGGTGCTCCTTTCGATTGGTAAAAACTCATCATACCGCGACATGTGAACAAGAAACAGGAGGAAGAAAAAGGGAAGAAAGGCGCGGTTACTACCACAGACAGTAGACATAAAAAAAGCACCGACAATGTCGATGCTTTAATATTTGGCAGGGGTAGAGGGATTCGATCGGACTGGCGGCCCAGCCCCCAACACGATTTTTTGTGGTTTGCATGTTCACATACAAAAAAAGCACCGACGATGTCGATGCTTTAATATTTGGCAGGGGTAGAGGGATTCGAACCCCCAACACGCGGATTTGGAATCCGCTGCTCTGCCAGTTGGAGCTATACCCCTGTAGATAGTTGCCTATTGTAGCGATCTCGCGACAAATTACCACCATCAATTACTGGTCAGACGTTTAATCGCTTATTTATAAAGCGATCTGTCTGGTCGCCCAACAACAAAAAAACCCAGCTTTTCAGCTAGGGCTTCTAAGTAGTGGCGGAGTGGACGGGACTCGAACCCGCGACCCCCGGCGTGACAGGCCGGTATTCTAACCAACTGAACTACCACTCCGCACCAATTCTGTCTCATCAAAGTCTTACACTTAATTGCTTTGATGATTAAATCCGTTTTTGTCTTTAGATTTTTTTAAAAATCTGAAAACAAGAAAGCAAGCCTGGCGATGTCCTACTCTCACATGGGGAGACCCCACACTACCATCGGCGCTGCTTCGTTTCACTACTGAGTTCGGCATGGAATCAGGTGGGTCCAAAGCGCTATGGTCGCCAAGCAAATTTGGTCATCTAGAAAGCTGTTCGTTCTCGCCACAATCAACTGGCTTATTTCGAGTCCAACCCAAAACCTCTTGGGTGTTGTATGGTTAAGCCGCACGGGCAATTAGTACAGGTTAGCTCAACGCCTCACAGCGCTTACACACCCTGCCTATCAACGTTCTA